>JAFSZS010000247.1 GCA_017455645.1 Selenomonadaceae bacterium
GGCGTAATGTTCCTGCTTGCGTTTTTAATTTTGCCGAAAAATGTTTCAGCCGAAAAAAGGGACTCCAAAGACAGCTACTACAATTTTAGGGGCGTGCGCACCGTTGTTTTAATGGATATTTCTTCAAATATCGACTTCAGAAACCGCGGCAATATTTTTATTCAGAAATTGAAAAGTACCTACTACGACAACGCCCGCAACCGCTTAAAGTGCAACATTATCACTGAAGAAGAGGCGCGCCAAATGTTGGGCGGCAACCTGCGCGACCTTAGCAGCATTGCAGATTTATATATTCAGTGCGATATTAAAGACTGGAGCGACGATTATTACATTGTACCGGAGCGCACAACTTGGGAAGAAAAGAAAATGTACCGCACCGTTAGAGACCGCAACGGCAACAAGTACGAAGAAGCTTATTATGTAACAGTTCCGGTAACTCATCCGCCGTATCGTGTCGACGTTTCAAAAATTGCGGTTACTTTTGAAGCTTACGATACACGTACAGATAATATGGTTTTTGGGCGTGACGACGTGCGCGACAGAAACGATAAAACCGCGCAGGACGGAATGTACGGGCGTATTTGCAATTCTTTCTTTCAAGATTTAGGAAAATTAATTAAGTAGGGGGTAAATGTAATGGGCAGAATTTTTAACGCCGCCAAAATTTTTGTAACTGTAATATTTTTGTGCGGGATAATTTTTATCGGCGGCAAGGCTTCCGCGGCTGATGTTGACGCAATGGAAATTTTCCGCGAAACAGTCATTCAAACTTCAAAATTCGACGACAGAGCTTTTCATCAAGATATTTTCTTTATAGTGCCGCGCTTTACAGGCGAATTGGATTTTCTCGGCGCAACTGAAAAAGATTCTTTAAAACTTGCAGGTCAACTTGAATTTTGGGCAGTGGACGACAGCGGCAATGACACTCATACAGAATACCCTTTCTACCTTGTTCAAGATTCAAAAAATATGGTGCTGTACTTCAAAAATGAAAAAAAATGGCAAAAATTAACTTCGCCGGTTGCCGCAAAAAATTTTGTCGATATGGTTGCAACTCCCAATGTTAAGGATCTCGATAAAATGATTTCGTTTGTCAAAGATATTACAGTTTTGCAGGAAAGTGAAAAGAGCCGCACTTTGTTAGTTAGGTTGGACGGCAATAAAATTGTTGACGAAATAAAAGCCGAAATGGCGAAAGACCCTGAAGTTCAAAAACAAGTTACCGACGAAACTGCAAACGCTGTTTTTGACTGCGTAGAATCCGGCTTCAGAACGGCTGATTTTTGGTACACTTGGACAGTTAATAAAAATACTTGGCAAACTGACACAATGAGCTTTAATTTCTCAAATTTAGTTCAAAATATTTCAACCGCCGTACTTAATGATCCTTCTTTGGGCGTTGCAAGCGTTGAACCTATCAGGGAATTTTTGCAAACTTTGGCTTTTTACAGCGAATTTAAAGCATATACAACTTTCTTGAATCCTGAAGCAAAGGCAAAATTGGAAATTCCCAAAAAAGTCCTCAAGGCTAAGGAAGTTGAATCTTTCGCCGAAAATAAAAAGTAATAAAAAAAATTTTTCAGACCGTTGCAAAAGGCAGCGGTTTTTTTTATGAAACTGTAACTAAAATCACTTGCCTACATTGAAAATTTTGTTTAAAATAATTGTAATATTTTTTGGGAGGGAGAAATTTTGAACATTCACGAATATCAAAGTAAAGCAATTCTCAAGCGTTACGGCGTCCCCGTACCGAACGGCAAGCCCGCTTTTTCTGTTGAAGAAGCTGTAGCCGTCGCGCAGGAATTAAATTCACCGGTTAAAGTTGTCAAGGCGCAAATTCACGCGGGCGGGCGCGGTAAAGCCGGCGGCGTCAAAATTGCCAAAAATCTTGACGAAGTTAAAAATTATGCAACTGAACTTTTGGGTAAAATTTTGGTTACTCACCAAACAGGACCGGACGGAAAAAAAGTTAATCGCCTGCTGATTGAGGAAGGCTCCAACATTAAAAAAGAATACTACCTTAGCTTTGTCATTGACAGGACAACCGCTCGCGCAGTTATGATGGGCAGCGAAGAAGGCGGCGTTGAAATTGAAAAAGTTGCAGCCGAAACGCCCGAAAAAATTTTCAAAGAATACATTGATCCGGCAGTCGGTTTAATGCCTTTCCAAGCCTCAAGAATCGCCTACAAAATGAATTTCCCCGCCGCCGCAATTCGCAAGGCAACCGCTTTTATTTTGAAACTTTACAATGTTTTTGTTGGTGAAGATTGCTCGCAAGTTGAAATTAATCCGCTTGTTGTTACGGCTGAAGATGACGTTATTGCACTCGACGCCAAATTAAATTTCGACGACAGCGCACTTTATCGCCACCCTGATATTGAAGCCCTGCGCGACGAAACAGAGGAAGACCCGAAAGAACGTACCGCAGCTAAGGAAGGCTTAAGCTACGTCAATTTGGGCGGCAATGTTGCTTGTATGGTAAACGGCGCGGGCTTAGCAATGGCAACCGTTGACATTTTGAAACATTACGGCGGCGAACCTGCAAACTTCCTTGACGTAGGCGGCGATTCAACACCTGAAAAAATTGCAACCGCTTTTAAAATTATGTTGGAAGGCGGGCAAGCCAAAGGTATTTTTGTAAATATTTTCGGCGGTATTAATCGTTGTGATGCAGTTGCAGGCGGAATTGTCGAAGCGGCTAAAATTATTTCTGAAGACGGAAAATCTTTACCCGTGCCGGTAGTTGTACGCCTTGAAGGTACGAATGTTGAACTTGGACGCCAAATTTTGAAAGATTCGCCTATTGCAAATGTTATCATGGCTCCAACTATGGAAGACGGCGCAAAAGAAGTTGTCCGCCTTGTCAATGAGGCTAAATAATGTTTATTTTTGCACAAGATAAAGCAAGAATTGTAAACACGGGAACAAGTGCCGCAATTTTTGTTGAAAAAAATACCGTCAGACTTAGCACCACCGTATTACAAAAGGCGAATATTTCTTTCGCTGTCGAAAATAACGCTGATGCTGATTTGTACGTTGGTATAGCCATACTTGCAGAATACGCAACCGAAAACAGAGCCAAAGAAGTTTTACAGGAAATTTTTCAAGCAATGCAAGAAGAGCAACCAACTTTTGAAATGCCGGAAAATTAAATTAGTACTGTAGGTGAAATAAATATGAGTATACTTGTAAATAAAGATACAAAAGTTATCGTTCAAGGAATTACCGGCAAGCAAGCAACTTTTCATACAAAACAAATGCTTGCTTACGGTACAAAAATTGTAGGCGGCGTAACACCCGGCAAGGCAGGACAAACTGTCGAGGGCGTACCGGTTTTTAACAGCGTTGCAGACGCGGTACAGGCAACCGGTGCAACCGCTTCTGTTATCTATGTTCCTGCGCGTTTTGCGGCTGATTCAATTATGGAAGGCGTCGACGCGGGACTTGATTTGGTTGTTTGCATTACCGAACATATCCCCGTACAAGATATGGTAAAAGTGCGCCGCTACATGGAAGGCAAAAAGACGCGCTTAATTGGTCCCAACTGCCCCGGTATTATGACAACTGACGAATGCAAACTTGGAATTATTCCCGCAATGGTACAATCCAAAGGGCGCGTCGGTTTAGTTTCGCGCAGTGGAACTTTGACATATGAAGCGGCTTTCCAACTTAAAAACGCGGGTATCGGTATTACAACTTCACTTGGAATTGGCGGCGACCCTGTCAAAGGTACAGATTTTATTGACGCGCTGAAACTTTTCAAAGATGACGACGATACTTTGGCGGTGCTTATGATTGGCGAAATTGGCGGAACGGCTGAAGAAGACGCCGCTAAATGGATTAAAGAAAATATGCCCAATAAACCTGTAACAGCCTTTATCGCAGGGCGTCAAGCTCCCCCCGGTAAAAGAATGGGACACGCCGGCGCAATTATCAGCGGCGGCAAAGGTACTGCTGCTGATAAAATCGCCGCGCTTAACGCCGTCGGTATTGATGTTGCAGACACTGTTGCACATATCGGCGAAACTGTTGTTGCAACTCTCAAGCGCGCCGGTATTTATGAAAAGTGTTACTCTGCAAATTAATTCTTAATTCATAAAAAAAATTTAACCCGTCGAAAAACTCGGCGGGCTTTTTATTTCTTGTATTTGTAATTGTTTTGGGGTGCTGAAAATGTTAAGGAAAATTTGGAGCATTTGCAAAAGATTGTTATGGTTTTTGGCGGGGGTATTTTTTTTGGCGGTATGTGTATATTCTTTTTCAGATAATTTTTTTGAACACCCTATAACTATCGGTGTATGTTTTCTTTTTGGATTGGGGGCTTTAGGATTGGCATTAAATATTGATCGTTTAGCGACACTCGGAGCAATGGCTCAAGCAATTTTATTTATTGGTATGATAATAGAAACTCTTTGCCACATTTGTAATTGGATTTTTGGAACTTCGTTTTCAATATTGCAGTATGTTTGAAATTTTGCTGTAACGCCATTTTTTCCAACCAAAAAAGAGCCGGGGAGAAAATCCCCAACTCCTAACAACTAACAACTAACAACTAACCACTATCACTGCGGTTTAATTCTTTTTACAGCTTCACTAAGCGGCGGGATAATTTGTTTTTTGCGGCTCATAACGCCCGGCAAATAAAAGTGAGTACCGATTGCATCTTTCTTGAACGCTTCGCCAATCAAAGTTTTGGGAGAACCGGCGTAAAGCAAATAGGTTGACTCTTCCAAAATATCTGTAACCATTAACAAGTGCATATCGAAGCCTTCACGTTCGCAGTTATCAGCCATAACGTCAATAATTTTTTCTTCAATATCAAGAAC
>JAFSZS010000022.1 GCA_017455645.1 Selenomonadaceae bacterium
CAATCAGGCGAAAGTATATACCCAAGCCAAATGGCGACCTACGCCCGCTGGGTATACCGTGTATTTGGGACAGATTAATTTAGCAATGTTTCAAACAAGTTTTAGAACCGATATGTGAGGCAAAATTCAGTAAACACAGCTACGGATTCAGACCTAATAAATCAACAGAAAATGCAATAGCAGACGCAGTTTTAAGGATGAATTTAGGACATTTGCACTTTGTAATTGTGTTCGATATAAAAAAATTTTTTGACAACGTGAATCACTCAAAGTTAATTCGGCAAATGTGGACGCGGGGAATTAGGGATAAACGGCTACTTTACAACATTAAACAAATTTTAAATGCACCAATTAAAGAAAAAGACAAGCTGATTTACCCCAACAAAGGCACGCCACAAGGCGGAATAATTTCACCACTTTTAGCGAACATTGTACTAAACGAACTTGACCACTGGATAGAAAGCAACTAGGAAGAAAACCCTGTAGTTTATAAATACAGTATATGCAAGAAAGGCTCCAAAAATGGATATACAGCAATGCGCAAAACCAAGCTCAAAGAAATGTACATAGTAAGATACGCCGACGACTTCAGAATATTTTGCAAAACAAAAACAGCCGCCGAAAAAACCAGAATCGCGGTCACACAGTGGTTACAGGAAAAGCTGAAATTGGGAGTATCGCCGGAAAAACAAGAGTGTTTAACGTCAAGGAAAAGTATTCAGAATTTCTGGGATTCAAAATCAAATTGCCTAGACGTCAGCCGAACAGGGCGCAAGCTCACGAAAGCTGAAAAGGCGCGATATGGAAAATCTAAGCAGTTAAGGTACATAGCAAACGAGCCGCTTTACCCAATAGGCTATGTACAGCACAAAAGCCCAATGAATAAAACAATTACAACGTACACTTCAGAAACAGGCGAGATAAATATCAAACTCTTACACCAGCCGCTGTACGGGCGTAGCATAGAATACGCGGACAACCGAATATCACGGTACAACGCGCAAAAGGGCAAATGTGCTGTAACAGGCAAGGATTTTGAAGCACCTGAAGAAATACACTGCCACCATATCAAGCCTAAAAACAAGGGCGGGACTGAGGAATACGAAAATTTAATCCTAGCAACAGAGGCATTTAAGTAAAGATTGATTAGATAGAAACAAGTTATCAAAGATGGAACGCCGTATGAAGGGAAACTTTCACGTACGGTGTGGAGCGGGGGAAAATATGGTAATAACCTAAAAGCCTTACCTATCACTATTTGTTAAGTTTTTGAATGTGTTTGCTCTCGGCGGAATGACTGCCTTTGATTTTGAGAATCCGCTCAAGTAAATACCACTTGATAGAAATAGCGGTTACAGTATAGTAAACAGGAGCAGTAAGCAGGTCAGGGTTACAATGAATAAGTTGCTGTTTCATTTCAGCGATGGTAAGTAAAATGGAAATCGTGGAAATAAATAACGCCGTCGGTAATTTTGTCATTAATAGAAGCAGTAACAGTTTTAGTAGGCAAAAGAGAATCTTCAAGAATCTTTTTGTAAGACTTGAAGTGAGAAATAAGAACAGTCAAGTCAGCAGTTAAATTGGTAGAGCGTCGTTTAATTTTTGACTTCCAACAATAGAGTGAAAATGCGTGAATTACTGATACGAGAGTTACCGGAGTTTTGTTCAGATTTTGTGTTTAGTCCGTTATGGCGGGCTTTTATTTTTTCTAAGTAAGAAAATCCCTCTAAAAAAAGCAGAAAAGACGACACCCACATTAGTGAATGTCGTCTTTGTATAAAAAAAGCCGAAAAGCTGTAATATAATCGAAATAATTGAAGAAATTCAGCGGCAATAAAGCTTATTGGTTTTTCAAGTGAAGCAACATTCACTGGTGAAAGCTCTGCAATGTTTGTCAGACGTTGTAGGGGCTTTATTGCGTTATAAAAAATTTTAAAAGGTTGGCTAGATTATAGCACCATATGAAAATTAATACCAATAGAACAAATGGATTATAAATATTTGAAATTAAAGCGGCACAAAAGTGTCATTTTTTATTGGTGAATCATTTTTATAGCAGTCTGTTCAGCTTGAGCAATTTTGCCTTGACCAATAATAACTTTGGAGGAATTTCTTTCTTAAAAATTCGATACGCCAAAATTAGAAAAACTGAAAGCAAAAGTACTATTTGAAATAGAAGAATTAAACCGATAGAAACGCTCTATTATTCCACAACACGAAGCCGAAGAAAAAGCAAAACTTGAATATATGACGCCCACCGAGCGTGAAGTTTGGCGCAAATATTTTGAAATGTTGGCACAAAAAAGCAGTTGGAAAATTTTTTACAAACGCTCAAAAAACCAAATGCTTTACGAAAAAACGCTACTGATACTTATGCAGAATTGGTAAGCGGCGTAAATTCTAAAATCGCTTGCTTTTTAGCTTCTGCCGCTTCCTTAAAAAATCTGTTGACGAAATAAATAAAAAAATGCCTCTGTCGCGCTGTGAGAGGCTCGTAGAGCAGCGTTTGAGGCTTGAGGGTAAAAATATATCAAAACGAAAGTAAAACCCCGTAAAATCGATTTTAGACGCTTTCACGGCTTTTTCAACAGCTCCTAGAATAGAAGTACAACAATAAAATCGCCGCCACTTTAATTTCCGATGCAATTTTAAGAGAACCAAAATGCTAAAAAGTATAATATTACCAAACTTTTCTAAGCATAACCGAAGCAGTAATATCTTTATCGTGACTGCCCTTTTGCCAGCCTATATCGCCGCCGAGTATCCAGCCGCCTTTAAATTCGTTTTCGCCGCCGATTGACAAAACAAAATGCGTTTTATCTTGATTGTTTCTAAGCGTGTAAAAATTATTTCCGTCGCCTTCGTATCTGAAATTTAATTCGGGGTCTGCGCCGGTGAAAGCGTGCTTAACGCCGATTCTTGCCGCGTAACTTCCATTGTCTAAGACGCGCTTAAATTCCATTCCGAGAGTACCGGCAAAATAATCATTTGAATCTGAATTGACGTGCTGATTAAAAATTCCCGCGCCCGTTTCATTGTAAGAATCTTGATTTAAATTGGAATACTGCAAATTTATGAACGGCGAAATTGCAGAAGATTTTTCCGGCGTCAAATTGCGTTTGTATTCGCCGCCAATTTCAAAAATGTTGGAATTGTATTTTGCCTCCGCGCCGAGTCCCAACGCAGAAATTGAACGATTTAATTTGTTGCGAACTTTGCCCGCGTCAATGTAAATAAAACCGTCGTCAACGTCATTATGATAACCGCCGTAAATTCCGCCGCGTGTATCGTAAATGTTGCCGCCGCTGTAATTCGTTGAAAGGTTGGTTGCGTTGTAACTTACGAATAAACCGCCGCGCCAATTTTCGCCAAATGCTCTGTCGTAGCCGCCGGAAATTGCCGAGCCGTGATAATCTGCGCCGCCCTTAAGTTCTCCCCAATTTTTTGTGAATTTTATCCAAAAATTATTTTCGCGGTTTTCATTGTAGTTGGCAGAAACGCCCATTAAAATATTTTCGTCGCCGTCAGCAAAATTTAAGCCGCCAACATTGAAATTAATTGTGTTGGAAGAAAAGGCGGTTGAAAGTCTGTCAGAAATTACGCGATTGGCAACGGTACTTTGTTGCGCAGCAGTTATCATTTGCGCGGCGTCAAAATTTCCAACTTGCGAAAGTGCGCGCCCCGTATTTTCTGAATCTAAATTATAAAGCGGCAAAATTTCAGATTTTTTGTCATCGTCTAAATTGTTGTACATATTTTGAACGGCGTCAAAACTTTGATTTTGTTCAGAATTTAAAACTCCAACATTATTTGCGGCTACGGTTTTTAAATTAATTGTGTTATCAGAAATTTCGCCGTACCCGCTAACCAAGCCTGAAATTGCAACGGGATTTTCTGAAGTATTTTTAAGCGTGCCGGTAATTTCTTCAGCCGTCAAAATTTCTACAGTTTCATTCGGTAAAACATTTGCTGAAGTAACTGTGGAGCCGTCAACATTCGCCGTACCTGCAACTGTAATTTTGCCCTGTTCGCCGCTCAAAATTCCGTCTGAAATTAAATTGCCTTGAGCTATTTCAACATTGCTGATAGTGCCGTGATTTATAAGTTTGCCGGTTGTGTCGTCTGTAAAACCTTCAGCCAAATTTTCACTTTCATCAATCAAATAAAAAGTACCGCCAAAAAGTTTTGCGCCCTGCGCGACGTTCGTATTTAAAATCATAGCCCCGCCGCCGAAATTCAAAGTTCCCGCCGTAACATTCATTTTCATATTTTTTGTGCCCAAAATATCATAGCTGTAAGTGTTGTCTGCATTGAAATTTAAATCCGTCACAAGGTCGGGAATATAATCACTGACAAGATAATTTTTGCCGTTGTATTGAAGGTACAAGGGATAAAGTTCACCGGTTTTTTCTTCTTCGGTGCCGTCCTCATATTTTACCGTATAATTTACTGTAGAATATTCAGTAGGAATTCCGAGGTAATTTTCAAAATTTTTCCATGACGAATAAATACCGCCGTTAATTTGTGCGCCTTCATTTATGTTAATTTCTTTTACAAAAGTTTCGTGTTGAATGTAAATTGCATTACTTAGAGCAGGTTCACCGCTTGCAGTAAGTGTACCGCTGATATTAACTTTGTCAACCATTGGAGCATTTAAGTCGCCGTTTTCCAAATCTGTAAAGCTGTAATCGTCGTTAAGATAAGTAATTTCGTTCAAGCCAAGATTTTTTGCATTTATAATTTCGCCTCTTGCCGAATTTCCATCAATGTAAATTGAATAAGACTTCAAAGAGCCTAATGAACCTAAAGAGCCTAATGAACCTAAAGAGCCTAATGAACCTAAAGAGCCTAATGAACCTAAAGAGCCCAAAGAACCTAAAGAACCTAATGAACCCAATGAACCTAAAGAGCCTAAGCGATTTAAATCTGATTCTGTAGATTCTGCAGAAAAATCTGTTGCAACTTCACGGGCGTAACGAATATAAGAGCCGCGAAATTCTGTTGAACCGCCCATTGTATTCATACCGTACGAAAATTGCAAAGCATTTCCCCAATCGCCGTTAGCCGTTACAGTACCGTCAATATTAATTTCGTGGTTTCTGCCGTAAGCAACCAAAAGACCTGCGCCGTTTTCGCCGTCCGCGTGAATTTCCGTACCTTTTGGAACTGTGATTTTATTTTCTACGCCGTCAACACGAATACCAACCGCACCCGCGCCGGAAGTGTAAATATTTGCGGCTTGTGTAATATCATTTTTGGAGCCGTAAACATGCAAGCCTACGCCAAAAGTTGAAGTGTTGTAGCCGTCCACATATTCGCCGGTTTCTCGCGCAGAAAAGCCTTGATTGTTTGTCAAAGTCAAGCCGTCATTGTAAATTGAACGCCCGTAAAAGTTTTTTCTGTCAATATCGTAACCAATATCTTGCATTAAAGCCAATTCAACTTCCATAAAATTACTGTACGAGCGATAATTTTGGTGGCTCATCATACTGCGCGAAAGTTCGATATGTGAAAAATCGGGACCATTTTCCCAGGCATTTATTGGAATACCGCTGTATTGTTCGCCGTCGCTGCGTGTAAAAGTTTTGCCGTCCAGCACTTCAGTTACATTATCGCCGACAAAATACAAATTAGTTTTTCCTTGACGCTCCGTCGGATTCCAAACATTTTTAACGGTAAAAACATTAAAATCAAAATCTTTGCCCTGTTCAGAATAATATTGTTTTGCCAAGTCAAGCCAAGTTTCAGAAGGCGAAATTAAAGCATTTTCAAGGGGGGCTTGTTCGCCGTCTTGATTGTACAAGTGCGCCATAAAGGAATTTTCGGAAATACTTTCACCTTTGTAGTTGTATAAAGAAAAAGACGTTTCATCAGCAAGTTTTACATTAGAAATTTCAAGCGGGGCTAATAATCCCAAACTGTGTCCAATTTCGTGGAACATAGTAGAATTGATATTGATTAAATTTATATAAGGGGTGCTTGCATAAGTATCATAAGACGCAATCCAGCCGTAATCGCCGAATTCCAAAACGTCTGCGCCGATATTTTGCCCAATTACGGCAACGCCAAAAGCAAGATTTTCAAATTTTGAAAGGGCGTCCTCGTCGTCAACATTCGGAACTTCTGAAAGGTCTGTAAATTGTTCAACTTCTTGGGCGTTCCGGAAAATTTCGTAAAACAAATTTGGATTCTGATAAATTTTGCCGTTTTTGAAAGAATATGAATCTGCGCCGGCATTTTGCGCCGTGTAAGTACCTATAAAAAATTGCGCCGGTTGAGAAATATTTGCGCCCGGTCCGATAATTTCTGCCCACCATTTGA
>JAFSZS010000023.1 GCA_017455645.1 Selenomonadaceae bacterium
AAAGTTGCCGCCCGCAAGTTCGACGGCTTTTTTTATGTAGTCTTGCGAATCCTGCGCGACAAATTCAGTTAAACCGGCGGCAGTCAAAATAGACGCGCCAATTTTGGAGCCGTGAAAATTCCCGCACAAAGTTACAACCGGCACGCCCATAAATAACGCCTCGCAAGTCGTCAAGCCGCCGTTGTAGGGAAAAGTATCAAGCGCAATGTCAATTTCGTTATACTGCTGAAGATAATCCTTGCTGTAAGGGCGCAGTTCGATTTTTTCAACGGGGAAATTAATTTTCTGCAGCCTGTCAAGTAAAATTTTTCTGCCGTCCTCAACGCTGCAAATTTTATTTTTTATGATAAGTTTTGAGTTTGGCACGGCGTCCAGAATTTCTTTCCAACAAATTAAAACCGCGTCAGTAACTTTTGCGAAATTGTTAAAACTGCCAAAGGTTACGAATTTATTTTTTTTATGTTTGACTGCGGGGAATTTTTTAAGCGGCGAAAAGCAAAATTGGCAATTTTCAAGCGTCAAAATTTTTTCGGTAAAATTATCAGCGGCGCAAATTTTATCACTCAAAAAATAATCGACAGCACTTAAGCCGGTGGTTGCAGTGTAGCCGAGCGCGGTTATCTGAATGGGCGCGGGCTTGTACGCAAGAATCGGCAGGCAACTATTTTGAGAATGCCCCGACAAGTCAACCAAAATATCAATTTCATCATCGTGAATAATTTTGGCGGCAGTTTGAAAATCGCAGCCGTACAAATTGCGCCACGAAATTTTTTTGTTTTGAAGTTTTTTTGTTACAAAATCGCTCTTGCCGGTATGGTAGCAAGTAACCAAAAATTTTTCTGCGTCGAAAAAATTTAAGAGCGGCGAAACGAAATTTGCCACGGCGTGTTGTCGAAAATCCGGCGAAATGTAACCAATTTTAATTTTGTCGTGAAAAGATTTTTCGTGCGCGTAGGGTTGAATGTTGGCAAAAAATTTATCGTAGTCCTGCGCGAAAGTTTTTATAACGGCAGAATCGGTTTCAAAATAATTTCTGAAAAATAAATGTTTGGAATACAGCTCGGCGGCGCGTTCGTTGTTTGCAGTTAAAGTTGACGCTTCGCGCAGATTTTCAGCCGCCGCCTTTGCATTCCCGGCAAGGTATAAACCGTTGACGCTCCAACATAAAGCCTTGCACAAAATTTTTTTATCGCCGATTTTCCGCGCGTCAGAAATTACCGCGTCAAAAATTTTAAATTCGTCAAGCAGATTAAATTTTTCTGCAAAAATCCCGCCCTGTACCAAACGCCCGCGCAAATTGTTTTTATCAAGGGCGAAAGTTTCACGCAAAAATTTTTCAGCCTTTGCAATTTCGCCCAAATATAAATTTGCCTCCGCCATAACCGCGTAACCATCGGCGCAATTTTTATCAAGTTCCAAAATTTCAGTTGCCGCGCCAAACATTGACGAGGCGTCGCCGCTTTCTGCAAATTTGTCGGCTAAGTTCAGCCAATTCAAAATTTCTGTCAAAATAAAATCCCTTCCGGTATCTGAAGTTTTTTAGTACTTTTCAAAAGTACAAGAAAAATTTTCCTAAATTTCGGCGCAATTTTTATCAAGTTCCAAAATTTCTGTCAAAATATTCACCCGCAATTATGCATAGATAAAAAATCGCCCCCAAATTTCAAGGGCGATAAAATTTTAACCTTTGCGCAAAATATCTGCAAAAATTTCCAAAACTTTAATTTGCAGCTCGCGGTTTTTCGTCAGTAAATCGTAAACGCCGTCCTGCGATAAAACGCCGCGCTTTAAATCTTTTGGAACTTTGCCGGATTCGTCGGCGTCATAATCTTTCAGCCAATCACTGCCGTAATAATTCATAAGCTCAAAATATTTTTCCTGGACAGCTGAATAATTTTCCAGCGCGTCAGCCAATTTGTCTACTGCCGCCGTCGTTTCCTCAAAAATTTCTTCAAAGTGTCTAATTCTTTCAATCTGATTCATTTTTACCACCAACAATTTTTTCCATCCAAACCATACTGTAACGGCGATTAAATTTGTAGCCGCAATTTGTGAACTTGCCGCAAATTCTGTAGCCGCAATGCTCGTGAAAGTGTACGCTGTTCAAAGTCAAAAATTCGTCCTCAACTTCAGGATAACCTACGCAGGTATAAAGATTTGTTATCCCAATTTCGCGCAGATTTTTTTCAAGTTGGCTGTAAAGTTTGCCGCCCACGCCCTGCTTGCGAAAATTTTTATCAAGGTAAATCGTAAGTTCCGCCGAAAATTTGTAAGCCTCCCGCTCAATGAAAGATTTTGCATAAGCGTAGCCGACAATTTCGCCGTTCAATTCTGCCACAAGGTAAGGATATTTTTTTTGAGTGCGCGCCATTCTTGCTTGAAATTTTTCTACGCTCGGTACTTCATATTCAAAACTGATTGCGGTTTTTTCGACGTAGTAAGAATAAATTTCCACAAGGCGCGGCGCGTCGTCAAGCGTTGCATTTCGGATTTTTAATTCTGTCATTTGGTAGACCTCTTTAAAATAAAATCAATTCCTGCCGTGAATTATAGAAACGTGCAAAAACTTTGTCAAATAAAAAAGCTCCAACCGAAGTTGAAGCCGAAATTTTTTCAGTAACCTAAACCTGCAAGCCACGCATTAATTTTTTCAAGGACGGCGTTGGGATTTTCTTGGCATTCTTTGCCTTTAATTCCAATTCCTTCACGCACGATTGAGCCTTTGGCAATTTCCGGAATTTGATTTTCTTTGTTAGTCATATAAGTGCCGGCTGAAGTGCAGAAAGGTATAATCGTTTTGCCGTTGAAGTCTTGATTTTCAAGGAAAGTATAAACTACCATTGGAAAATCGCTCCACCAAATTGGATAACCTAAAAAAATTGTATCGTAATCTTGCAAGTTTTCAACATAGCTGATAATTTCCGGGCGGGCGTTTGATTCTTGTTCTGCCTTTGCAACTTCGGTACAAGTGCGATAATCGGCGGGGTAATCATTTATCGGAGTAATTTCAAATAAATCTGCGCCGAGTTTTTCGGAAATCATTTCAGCAACAATTTTGGTATTTCCTTTTTCGATAACGCCTGTTTCGTAATTATCCCCTGCGCGCGAGAAAAAAGCTACAAGAATTTTGCCGGAACTTTCGGCGGGGGGATTTTCAGCATTTTCAGTAGTTGCGGGATTTTCAGCCGGTTTTTCTGTTGCAGGGGGATTTTGTCCGCACGCCGTAAATAAAACCATCATTAACAAAGACAACGCCATTACCAAAATTTTTTTCAACAATAACACCTCAATAAATCAATTTGTAAATAATTGTACACGAAAATTTTTACAAGTCAATTTTAATTTTTGCCAGCCACTCGTCAACTTTAGCTTCAACTTCAACCGAATTATTCTGCGCGACGGAGCCGCGGACAGCTAAGCCCTGCAAAATTTCAGCGTCGGGACAAGCTAAGGTGAAACGTTGATCAACGCCTGAAAGTCCGCTGCCGCCGTGCGTTACGAAGGGAATAATTTTTTTGCCGGAAAAATTGTAACTTTCCAAAAAGGTATAAATTGCCATTGGTGCATCGCCATACCAAATTGGAGAACCGATAAAAATTGTGTCGTAGCTGTCAAAATTATTTACGCGCGTTGCAAGTTCGGGGCGGGCGTTTTGTGCTTTTTCACGGCTTGCAACTTTGGTGCATTCGTCATAATTGTTGGGATAACTTTTCACGGTTTTAATTTCAAATAAATCTGCGCCGGTTTTTTGAGCGATAATTTCGGCGACAATGGCGGTATTGCCTTTTGTGATATTGCCAACGCCGTATTCTTCGCCGATTCTTGAAAAGTACGCAACCAAAATTTTCCCCTGCGCCGAAACTGAACTTTGCCCAAATGAAAAAATCAGCCCGACAATCAGCAGTGCCAAAAACTTTTTCAATTTTACCAACTCCTTAAAATTTTTAAAATTATAAATTACCGCGGCAAGGAAAATCAACAAAAAAAATCACCGTCGAAACAGCGATTAGAAAAACTTTTTGACGAAAATTTTATTGTTTAGGTTTCGGAGCTGCTTTTGGAGTTGTTGAATTTTGACCAAATGAAAAATCAGCCCGACAATCAGCAACGCCAAAAACTTTTTCAACTTTACCAACTCCTTAAAATTTTTAAAATTATAAATTACCGCGGCAAGGAAAATCAACAAAAAAAATCACCGTCGAAACGGCGATTGGAAAAACTTTTTGACGAAATTTTTATTGTTTAGGTTTTGGAGCTGCTTTTGGAGCTTGCTTAGCCTTTTGAGTTTTTTGAGTGAAAGCCTTCATCGAGGCGCGGCACATTTCACGAATAGCATAATAGTTGATAGTGTTTGAAGAAATTGTACCAACAAAATTTGCGGGCGTCCACAAGCTGAAAATTAATTTGCTGCCCCAAAGGTAAGTCAACTTTGCAATTTGTTTAAATTCGTCGTTGTAAAGCACGGAGTCGCGCTTGGCGTTTTCGTCTTCCGGGCGTTTGCCGCGCATAAATTTAAAAGTTTCGCAGCACAAAATAATATTCGGGTTGACAAGTTCCAATTCGCGCCTAATTTCTTCGGCGTCTTCGCGGGCGAATCTGTTTACAATTTCAAAATTGCTGCGTTTTTGCCCGTCGGTTTTCTTAAGATTGATAACGGCGATTGAACGAATTAAATCGTCACGCATTTTCAAAACTTCCTGCTTGTTGTAGGTTACCGGCGGTACAAATGCATCTTGAATAGCCTTTGTCCAAACTGCAATTTTAAACATAAAAGTTGAGAAAGAGCCGCGCTCGTTCCAATCTGCCGCCAAATCTGCGCCGTTGGGGAATTTTTCGCGATCGTCATAACCGCCCGCTTCGTTCAAAACAAAGCAAATTCTGACTTTCTGCTTTTTCCAATTTTCCAGGTTAATTATACCGTCGCGCACAAATCCGCCGTAGGGCGTTTCTTTTTCCGGCATCAAATAGGGTTCCGCAGTTGAAACTTTTTCCGCGTGTTTTCTTGCCCATTCGTCGAAAAGTTTTTCAAGGGCAGGTGTTTGAGTTGCCAAAATAATCACTCCTTTAATTTGAGTGCAACAATTTTTACACAAAATTTTTATTACGTCAAGTCATTCTACCCATTCTGAATACAGCGCGTCAATTTCCAAAAGTTTTGACTCGTGCGCCGCCGCCAATTCTGAAAGTTTTTCCGGCGCGGTTGCCGTGTTTATTTCGTGTTCGATTAATTTTAATTCCATCTCAGCCATTTTAATTTGCGCCTCAAGTTTTTCAATCTGCGCGACGGTTTTTTCGGGCGGTACAGATTTTTTTGATTGAGATTCTTTTTGCGGCTTAGACTTTGAAACTTTTTCTTTGACAGCAACGGGCGCGGGCTTGTCTTCAAATTCGATAACGCGGCTTGTTACGGCGTCCAATAAATATCTGTCGTGCGTGACGATTAAAATTGTACCGTCGAAATTTCGCAGTGCGTTTTCTATCGCTTCTCTTGCCGGTAAATCCAAATGATTTGTAGGCTCATCAAGGATTAAAAAATTTGCGCCGGTTAAAATTAATTTGGCAAGTGCAACGCGCGTTTTTTCGCCGCCCGACATATCAGCAATAGGTTTTTCGACAACCTGCGCGAATAAATCAAGGCGTGCAAGTTCGGCGCGGGCGCGTTCGTTCGTCAAATTAAATTCGTTTTGCAATTCTTCAATCGCAGTAAATTTTTCGTTGAGTTCTTCGTGCCCTTGCGAAAGATAACCGATTTTAACGCGGTTGCCGATTTTTACAGTGCCGGAATCATTTTTTAAATCGCCGACGATAATTTTTAACAGCGTGGATTTTCCAATACCGTTTCTGCCGATTAAGCCGACTTTTTCGCCCTTGCGAATTTCCATTGAAAAATTTTTGATAATATTTTTGAAGTTGACATTTTCCAAAATCAAAACGCGGTTGGCAGATTCTGCGGCGTCGCCGAGTTTAACTTTGACAGATTCAGCGGGCGGCGGTTTTTCGAGGCGCTCCATTTTATCAAGCGCAATTTGACGAGAGCGGGCGCGGCGTGCAGTCGACGCCCTAACTTTATTTCGGCGCACAAATTCTTCAAGCTTTGCAATTTCTTCCTGCTGCTTTTCGTAAGCTTTTAATTCAAATTCCCGCCGCTCCGCCTTCAGCTGTACAAATTTTTCGTAGTTTGCAGAATAAACCGTTGCCTTGCCGTTTTCAATGTCAACAATTTTATCAACGCAATTTTGCAAAAAGTGCCTGTCGTGCGTGACGGCTATAACCGTATAGCGATAATTTTTCAGAAAATCTTCCAAAAAATCAATGGCGTAAATGTCAAGGTGGTTGGTAGGCTCGTCAAGAATCAAAACGCGCGGCTCGTCCAGCAAAGACTTTGCAAGCGCAATTTTGGCAGTTTCGCCGCCGCTGAAATTGTTGGGATTTTTGGCAAGGTCTGTTTCAGTAAAACCTAAGCCGAATAAAATTTTTTTGGCTTGAAATTCTTCAACGCCCGCGCTTAACATTTCGGCAAGCAACGTAGATTTTTTGAATTGCGGTATTTGCTCGGCGTAACCAATTTCTTCCTTGTGAATGCCGCTGATATTTCCGGCGTCAAATTCTTCTGCGCCCATGATAATTTTTATCAGCGTAGATTTTCCCGCGCCGTTTTTGCCGACGATACCAATTTTTTCGCCGTCCATAATTTTAAAACTTACGTCAGAAAAAATCAGCCGTTCGCCGAAAAATTTTGTAACTTTATCAAGTTGAATCATTTTGCCCTACTTTAAAAAATTTAAATAAATAATCAAGCCGATAATGCCCGGCACGCCGAAAACGCCGACAATCAAGCAATGAATGAATGTAATTTTTATGGCGAAAACTCCAAAGAAATTAAAAAGATACAGCATAATTGCGCCAAGTACGCTGTTTTTCAGCAGCCAAAAAGGCAACGATACAAGCTGAATCAAAACTAAAATGACAGCAACGCCGATAATTGGTCCAATTAAAATTCCAATGTCAAACAATTTTAGCAACTCCTTTCAAATTGGCACGCGGTTTTCAATCGCCTTAGCAATGGTAACACTGTCAGTACCGGCGAAATCTGCGCCAACAGACATACCCTGCGCGAGTTTCGTAACTTTGACATTTGCGGGCTTTAAAAGTTTTGCGATAAAGTGCGCGGTTGCCGTTCCTTCAACGTTCGGCTCAAACGCAATTATAACTTCGTGAATGTCATTGTTATAAACGCGGTCAATCAATTCTTTCAAATGAATATCTTCCTGCGTAACGCCCGCCATTGGCGAAATTAAGCCGCCGGTTACATGATATTTGCCCGTGTAAAATCCGGCGCGTTCGATGGCGTCCAAATCTTTTGAATCTTTGACAACGCAAATTGTTTGCCCGTCGCGCTTTTCTGAATTGCAAATTTCGCAAATGTCAAAACTTTTATCAATCGTATTAAAACATATCGCGCAGGAGTGGGTTTCAGTTTTAATATTTTTAATTGCGGCGGCTAAATTTTCCACGTCGTCATTTTTCATTTCCACGATATGATAAGCAAGCCGAGCGGCAGTTTTTGCACCGACGCCCGGCAATTTCATTAACGACTCAATTAAAGCCGTCATAGCTTTTGAACTCATATTTTTTTTCACCTGTCAAGGTCTGCAATCTTTGTTATAATTTATTTCACGGGTTGCTGGCGGTACTTTTCGCCACTGAAATTGAAAAAAATACAGGCACTGCCAAAAATGAAAATAAAAATTTTTTCAACTTTACCGCCTCCATTCAAATTAATACCTAAAACCCATTCCCCAATCACTCGGCACAATTTCAATTATGTAGCCGTCGGGGTCTTTAATCCAATATAAACCTGCAATTTTGTGCTCCTTGAAAATGCAATTCAGTTTTTTATGTTTTTCGTAAGCGGCTTCAAAATCGTCAACCATAAAAGCAAGGTGCGATAAGCTGTCTCCAATATTGTAAGGTTTTTGGCGGCTTTTTATTTTCTGCAATTCCAAAACGTGATCACTTCGGTAAGGGTCGCCCATGTAAATGAAAATGTAGCTTTTAGTTTCAAGGCGGGCAATTTCGGTTAAGCCGAGAGCCTCTTCATAAAATTTTAAACTGCGCTCAATGTCAAAAACTGTCAAATTGGTATGGTCAAATTTAAAGTGCGGCATTTTTTTCGCCTCAAAAATTAAAAATCTTTACCCCAATTTTCCGGCAAAACTTCCAACAAATAGCCGTCGGGGTCCGAAATAAAATAAATTCCCAAATCTTTAACGTCGTTGCAAATGCAGTTTAATTTTTTGTGGCGTTGATAAGCCGCGTCAAAATCTTTTACAGTGAAGGCAAGATGAAATTTGTTTTCGCCGAGGTTGTAAGGCGTTTGGCGATTTTTAAACCACTGCAACTCCAGCTGATGTTGACTTTTGAAAGAATCGCCCAAATATACCAAAATAAAATCTTCAAACTCAAGGCGGCTGATTTCTGTTAAGTCCAACGCCTCCCTGTAAAATTTCAAACTGCGTTCCAAATCCAAAACATTCAAATTGTTATGTGCAAATTTAAACATTTTTTAAATCCCTCGAAGTTTTAAATTCACTAAAAATAAATAATCGCCTGAAATCGATTTTAAGCCGCCTTTCAAAACTTTTTAATGTAAATCCTTGCGTAAGGTGTCAAGCGTGCGTCTGCGTCGATTCTGGAGCGTGTACGGGGCTAATTTTTTAAGTTGTCGACACAAATTTTTAAGCTGTCAAGATTTTCAACATTGAAACTTTTAATTTGCTTGTCGATACGGCGATTGAAACCGCAAAGAGTTTTACCCGGTCCGCACTCAACAAAAATATCTGCGCCAAAATTCTGCATAGCCTTCACGCAGTCAATCCATTTCACGGGGTGGTCAGCCTGCGCGACGAGGTTATTTTTAATTTCAGCGGCTGAAGTTTCAAGGTTGCCGTTGAAATTGGCGGCGATTGGGAACGCGGCATTTTTAATTTCGGTTTTATCAAGTTCAGCTGAAAGTTTTTCGGCGGCAGGTTTCATTAAAGTTGAATGGAAGGGCGCACTAACCGGCAAAACAACCGCCTTTTTGGCTCCGGCGGATTTTAACTTTTCAACGGCAGTATCGACGCCCTTAACCGTACCGGCAATTACAATTTGCCCGGGGCAATTAAAATTAACCGCCTGTACCGCGTCAATTTCTGAAACTTCGTTGCAAATGTCAACAATAATTTTATCGTCAAGCCCGATAATCGCCGCCATTGAACCTTCGCCGACTGGAACGGCTTCCTGCATAAATTGCCCGCGCTTGTGTACCAAAATTACCGCGTCACGAAATTTTAAAGAGCCCGCGGCAACCAGTGCTGAATATTCGCCTAAACTGTGCCCGCCCGCAACTTCAGCTGTAATTCCTTCAGCCTTCAAAAGTTCAGCCGCAATTACACTGACAATCAAAATTGCCGGTTGAGTGTTGGCGGTAAGTTTTAAATCTTCTTCCGAGCCTTCAAAGCACATTTTTTTTATTGAGTAACCGAGCGCGTCATCAGCTTCATCAAAGAAATTTTTAGCCGCGTCGAAATTGTCATAAAAATCTTTACCCATTCCTACAAATTGCGCGCCTTGTCCCGGAAATACGAAAGAAATTTTGCCCACGATAAAAAACTCCCTTCGATAGTTTTTTTAGGTGTCAAGAAAAATCCTTAACCCTTAATCCTTAATCCTTAACCCTTAATCCTTATCAAAGATAATTGCTCTGTAAATTTGCTACAGCTTGCGGCAAGCCGTTTACAATATCGTCAATAATTTCTTGTACAGATTTAATATCGTCAAGCATACCGGAAATTTGCCCGATCATAACCGAGCCGTTTTCAACGTCGCCTTCGTGCGTTGCCTTGTGCAAACTTCCAACGCCGAGCTGTTCCAATTCTTCAGGCGATGCGCCGTTTGCTTCCATTTCTAAATATGTACGCGTCAATTTATTTGCAATGACTCGCGCAGGATGTCCCAAACTTCTGCCGGTTACAACAGTTGAACGGTCTTTCGCCTTGAGTACAATTTCTTTGTAATTTGGGTGGGCGATACATTCTTTGCTCAATACAAAACGAGTTCCCATTTGAATTGCGTGCGCGCCGAGTGAAAAAGCCGCCGCCAAGCCGCGACTGTCAGCAAAGCCGCCCGCCGCAATTACGGGAACGTCAACCGCGTCAACAACCTGCGGGATTAAAGGCATTGTACAAATTTCGCCAATGTGTCCGCCCGATTCGCAACCTTCAGCAATAACCGCATCAACTCCGCCCTTTTCAAGTCTTTTTGCCAACGCGACACTTGCAACAACGGGGATAACTTTTGTACCAATTTCTTTTAAAGCCGGTAAATATTCGCCCGGGTTGCCTGCGCCGGTTGTAACTACGGGAACTTTTTCCTCAATGACAACTTGCATAACTTCTTTGACGAACGGCGACATTAGCATAATATTGACGCCAAAAGGTTTTTCGGTCCAGCCTTTGCACTTTTGAATTTCTTTACGCAAAACGTCAGGCGGCATATGTCCCGCGCCTATTAAACCTAAGCCGCCCGCATTTGAAACTGCAGAGGCAAGTTCAGCTGTTCCAATCCACGCCATTCCGCCTTGAAATATTGGATACTTGATTTTCAGTAACTTACAAATTACGTTGTTTTCAAACATTCAATCTTCCTCCTAACTGATTCTATTATAACCTGCGCAAATTTATATTTCAATCACGTTTGCCCGACTAACCAGCTGTTAATATGACTTAAAATATTGCTGTGAACATATTCGTTAGCTACGCCTATTGCATTACAAATTGCCTTAGCGTCCGAGCTGCCATGGCTTATTATGCAGTAGCCGTTGACGCCCAAAAGTGGTGCGCCGCCGTATTCCGAGGCGTCCAATTTTTTTGCAAGTTCCTTAAGCGTGGGCATTAAAAGCAACGCGCCGAATTTTGCAGAAACGCCGCCTTCGTCAATCGCTTCTCTGATTAATTTAAAAATGGTGGTTGCAAGCCCTTCACCGAATTTTAAAACCACATTACCAACAAAGCCGTCACAAACTATCACGTCAAATTTGCCGGTTGGAATATCGCGCCCTTCAGCGTTGCCGGTAAAATTTATTGTCGTCATATTTTTAAAAAGTTGGTAGGTTTCCTTAGCCTGTTCGTTGCCTTTGGTTTCTTCTTCGCCGATATTCAGCAACCCTACAGCGGGATTTTTTTTGCCCAGTACGTGTTCGGCGTAAAACGCGCCCATAATTCCGCTTTGTATTAAATGTTCCGGCTTGCTGTCGACATTTGCGCCGCTGTCCAAAAGTAAAGTTACACCCTTGGGAGTAGGAATAGGCGTAGCTATTGCGGGGCGACCGATTCCTTTAATTCGTTTCAAAATTAATTGCGCCGCTGCAACTGCCGCGCCCGTTGAGCCGGCTGAAAGTACCGCGTCACATTCGCCGCTTTTTACCATTTGCGTTGCAACCACGATTGACGAATTTTTTTTATTGCGCACGGCGTCCGCGGGGTGTTCGTTCATTCCGATAACTTCATCAGTATGTTTTATTGTAAGGGGGAAATTTTGCCAATCCGGCTCTTCGCGCAGGAGTTCAAGAATTTTAATTTCGTTGCCGACCAAAACTATTTCGCAGGAAAATTTTTTCACGGCGTCCAGTGCGCCTTTTACAATTTCTGCGGGCGCGTTATCGCCGCCCATTGCGTCAAGTGCAATTTTCACTTTAACTACTCCCTATAAAAAAAATGAGCAGGTCTAATGCCTGCCCAACAATTTCCGTTATTCTCAAGCCGTTTCGATGACTTCTTTGCCGTCATAATAGCCGCATTCCAAGCATACATGGTGTTGGAGTTTTGGTTCATGGCATCTCGGACATTTAACATAGTTCGGAGCTTCCAATTTCCAATTTGCGCGGCGTCTGTCACGTCTTGACTTGCTTAATTTTCTTTTTGGTGCTGCCAAGCTTTACACCTCCTCAAAAATTTTTGAAATCCATTAACGGTGCAAGTCTCGGGTCAACACTCAACCTGTTACAATTACACTCGCCGTCATTCAAATTTTGTCCGCAGACAGGGCAAAGTCCCTTACAGTCAGCCTTGCAAAGATTTTGTATCGGTTGACTTGCAATAAGAATATCCCTTACAAGTTCCGTAATATCAAAAAGGTTTTCGACAATTTCCGCGCTGTCAATTTCTTCTTCAAACTCGTGAATTTGGTTTTCTGTCGCAGTTGTTAAGCATCTGTCGCAATTAAATTCTTTGCAACATTTTATTTTTCCGCGCACAATAAATTCTAAGCCGTTGTTCACAGTTTCGCCGAAAATTTCAATTTCGCCTATGAATTTGCCGTTGTCCAAAAAATCTTCACTGCAAAATTTTTCTGCCGATAACTTAAAACTGAAAGGCACAATTTCGCCCTTAAAAATCTGCACTTTGAGCATTTTACAACACCGCCGTTGTTATTGTCAAGAATTACTTCAACGCCGCTTTTAAATATCCTACTTGCCGCTTTAAAAATATTCGTTTAAAATATGAAAAAATTTTTGGAGGTTTTAATTATGAGTAATGGAAGAATTTTTATTGGCGAAGACAAAACTTTGGTAATGCTGATTAACAAAAATTCAGCTGAAATTTCCTGCAACGGCGCGCCTATGAAAGTTTTAACCGCAAATACCACTGACGCCGCCCAAGAAAAACATGTTCCCGTTGTCGAAATTGACGGCAACAAAATTTCTGTGAAAGTCGGCAGCGTTCCGCACCCAATGACTGACGCGCATCTTATCGAATGGATTTACCTTCAAACTAAAAAAGGCGGGCAACACCGCTATTTGACTTCAGCCGATAAGCCGGAAGCAACTTTTTTCATTGCCGAGGGCGATACGCCGCTTGCAGTTTACGAATATTGCAACTTGCACGGTCTTTGGAAAGCTGAAATTTAGAATGAATCTTGTTGAAATTTTAGCCAAAGGCGGACCTGTAATTTACCTGCTGATTTTTACTTCGGTTACAGTTTGCGCCATTGGAATTGAACGCCTGAATTTTTACAGCCGCGCCGGAAGTGTCAACGAAAATTTTTTTACCAATTTGAAAAGCATTGCAAGCAAGGGCGATATTGCGTACGGGCTGGAACTTTGCCGCAATGAGAAAAATCTTTTCGGCGCGGTTGCACTTGCCGGGATTGACGCCGCGGCTCGCAGTGAAAATGTTGAAACTGCCGTAACCGTTGCCTTCGATGAAGCGGCTATGAAATTTCGGGCGCGGCTGAATTATCTTTCAATGATTGTTACAATGGCTCCGCTTTTGGGCTTGCTCGGTACTATTTTTGGTATGATTGACTCGTTTAATATTTTCAGCATTCAAGCGGGACAACCTTTGGCGATAACCGGCGGAATTGGTGAAGCGTTAATTGCGACGGCAACCGGTTTATGTGTAGCGATTTTTGCGCTGATTGTTCATACTTACCTTGCACAAAAACTTGACGAAAAATTAACCGCGCTTGATAAAATTTCTGCGATTGTAACCGGAGGATTTTCTAAAAATGAAAAGGCGTGACTTTCGGGAAAAAAATCAGCCGCTTGTTATGATAATTCCAATGATTGACATAATGCTTTTTTTGTTGGTTTTTTTTATGTTAAGTACAATTTACATGGTGCAGACAAACACGCTGCAAGTTGCATTGCCTCAATCTTCAAGCGCGCAAAAAGAGACGCGCCCAAATGTTGTACCAATTACGGTTTTGGAAAACGGCGAAATAATTTTTGGCGAAGAAAAAGTTACAGCTGAAATTTTGGCGCAAAAAATTTATTACGAACTTGAGGCTGACAAGGACGCAATTTTTGTACTGCGCGGGGATAAATCTGCGCGATATGAAAATGTTGTAACAGTGTTGGACTTGCTGAAAAAATCCGGCGCAAAAAAAGTTTCAATAGCAACGGAGCTGAAAAAATGAAATTTCGCACGGCAATTTTTTTATCGCTGGTAATTCATTTGGCGGCGGGAATTTGTTTGGCGTTTGCAGTTCCAAAAATCTTTTCTGAAAAAATTTTACCGCCCGCCGAAGAATTGGAATTTGTCGAAGTAGATTTAATTGACGCAGAAAATTTTGACGATGAAACGCCGCTTGAAAATTTTGAAGATGAAACAATTCCCGAATTTGAATTTTCAGAATTGGTACTGCCTGAATTAAAAATACCGGAAATGAATTTTACGCCGCCGCCAATAGTTGTACAGCCGGTTGAAATTTATAAGCCGCCCGTACAAGTTGAAAAGCCGCCGCCCGTTCAAATTGAAACAGAAAAAAAAGAAACGCCGCCGCCGCAACCCGAAAAACCCGTTGAAAAAGAAAAACCTGTTGAAAATACCGCGCCGCAAAAATTAAATCGCCCGGCGGTTATCGTCAAGGAATTTTATCCGACGAAAGACAGCGCGGGCAATTTTACC
>JAFSZS010000024.1 GCA_017455645.1 Selenomonadaceae bacterium
ATCGCTAACGCAGGGAATAGGGAATAGGGAGTAGGGAATAGGGAATTGTCAATAAAAATTGGCAAGGGCGAATAGCCGCGGCTCCTGCGAATCATTGAGGGCTCATTGTCGATAAAATCTAAAACCGAATCATCGGCGCGCATTAAAATTTTTCTGTCATTTGAAATAATTACATCGCAAAAATCGCCGAAACTTTCCGCCGCCGTTTCATCATCAATAGCTATTGGAACGCCGGAAGGGTTGCCGCTCGTCATTACCAGCGCACTTGGAAAATTTTTTATTTCGTCGGGAAAATTAAAAATCAGCAAATGTAACGGCGTGTAAGGCAGCATTGCGCCAATTTTATTTATGTTCGGTGCAACATTTTCGGCGATTGTGGAATTATTTTTTTGCAACAGCACAATCGGTTTTTGCGGGCTGTCGAGAAAAATTTTTTCATTGTCAGTCAAAATACATTCGGCGGCAACGGCTGCAATATCTTTGAACATAACGGCGAAAGGCTTAGCCGGGCGAATTTTACTTTCACGCAATTTTTGAACTGCCGAAAAATTTTTAGCATCGCAAGCCAAATGAAAACCGCCAATACCTTTAATCGCCGCAATTCCGCCGCTTGACAAAACTTTTCTGACTTTTTTTATTGCGTCGTGATTTTTTTCCTGCGAATTTAAAATGTAAACAGTCGGACCGCAATTATTACAGCAAATCGGTTGAGCGTCGAATCTGCGCGAATTTGGGTTAAAATATTCGGCGGCGCAACTTTCGCACATTGGAAAATCTTTCATTGAAGTTCTTTCTCTGTCGTAGGGCATATTTTCCAGAATCGAAAGGCGCGGACCGCAAGCCGTACAATTTATGAAGGGGTGCAAATATCTTTTATCGGCGGGGTTGAAAAGTTCCCTCGCGCAGTTTTCGCAAATTGAAATATCCGGCGAAACAAAAATATCGCCCGCCTCGTGTTCACTTTCGACAATTTTAAAATCGGTAAAATTTTTTTCGGCTGAAATTTCTGCAACGTCAATTTTTAAAATCGCACTGCGCGGCGGAGCTTTTTCAGTTATCGCCTTAACAAAATTTTCAAGATTTTTGGGCGTACCCTGCGCGAAAATTTCAACGTAGGAGCCTTTGTTTGCAACCGTGCCAAAAATAAAAAAATCGCCGGCAATTCGACTGATGAACGGGCGAAAACCGACGCCTTGCACAATCCCAAAAACTTTTATATTTAAAGTCAATTTAATCCTCTCCAAAAATTGTATTACGCCGAAAAATTTTGTGATATACTATGAAAAAATTTTGAAGGTGTTTTTTATGGAAAATGAAAAAATTCAAAGTTCTCCGTTCAAAGTTCAGGAAATTGACGAACTCTACAACAACGTAAAAAGGTTTCGTTCTACAGCATTTAGCCGTGACTTGTTAAATTTCATCGCAAAATTTCCTTTTATTGCCCCGTATAATGCAATGTTAATTTTTATGCAAAAACCCGGGAGTAAATATGTTGCTACAGCCAAAGTATGGAAAGAACGTTTTGGAAGAGTTCCTAAGCCTGAAGCCAGACCGTTGATAATAATGAAATTATTTGGACCGGTGTCTTTTGTATTTGAAATTTCTGATACTGAAGGCAAAGATGTACCGGAAGAAATCCTTAATCCTTTTAAAGCGAGCGGTTCATTGCAAGGCAAAATTTTTTTTAATTTACGTGAAGGACTTACTAAAGAAGCGATTGAATATCACGAACAAAATTACGGGACTCAAAAAGCCGGACATATACAGCGTATACAGCGGCTTGATAGACCAAAAAAAATGTTTCTAGGTAAAAACCAAAAAGGCACTCCAATATATTTGATAAGTAATTTTGCAATAGTTGTAAATGAAAATCTTGATGAATTAGAAAAAGCTGCAACAATTTTTCACGAGTTGGGATATTATTTTTGCGGACATCTTCCGATGCCCAACAATATTAAACATATTCGCCCAAGATGTGGTTTAAGTTCGTCGGTTGAAGAATTTGAAGCTGAAACAGTTTGTTGGCTTTTATGTAAACGTTTGGGAATAAAAAATCCTTCAGAAGACTATTTAAGCGGATATTTAGAAAACAATGAAGAAATTCCCGAAGGTATAAGCTACGATGCAATTTTAAAATCTTGCGGCAAAATTGAGCAAATGTTGAACGGGAAATATACCACCCCAAAAGAATTATTTTGTAAGTAAAAAAACTCCGGCAGAAATTTTTGTCGGAGCTTTTTTTTATTCCGGCAACCTTTCAAATTCTTTCAAAATTGTGCCGTCCAAATAATCAATTTCTGTAATTTCAATGTGAATGGCGCGTTTGCTCAAGCCGCGTTTCATAACGTCTGAATCTTGCTTAACGAACGGGTTTAAAATTTTGTTAATTTCAAAAGTTTGCAAGCCGTTTTCTTCGTCTGTAACTTCGATTGTGAAGGGGGTAATTCCCGTGTTGCCGTCGCGCCCGTCAAGTAGCACGCGCCCCACAATTCTTTCAACCGGCTTTTCTGAAAAATAATCTGCGTCCAGCGTAATTTTTAAAGTTTTTGAAAAGCCGTATTCGTCGCCTTCGGTAATTTCTGTGGAAAATTTTTTAACTGCGAAAGTTTCAGCAATTTTATCTTGAATCGGCGCGTTTAAGCTGTTCAACTTAATTTGCAAGCCGCGCTTGACTCCCAAAAAATATCCTTCAAAGCCGCGGGCGTCGATAATTCGCCATTCGTTTTCATTAATTCTTTGCATTGTAACTTCAATTTCAAAATCAAAATTCATTGCGGCGTTGTGAAAGTTGACGCCTGCAGTTGCCACGCCGTCCCTGACTACTGGCGTTGAATAATTATTGATACTGCAAGTACCGACACCTGATTTTTTTAACCATTCCTGCATTTCGGTTGCATCAGCCGGAAAATTTACTTTGCCCGTTGCAAGATATTCATTCAGCGCAATTTTTGCAGAATTTATAAAATCTTCGCGCAGGTTTTCATATTCTGCCGAAAGTTCAAGCGTTGAATAGGTTGTAGAATTGATTTCAGAATTAATTTTGGCGGTAAGAATTTCTTCAGCGGCAATTTCCAAAATTTTATCTGCGTCAACCATTCTGTAAAAAGTTTCTGCGTCGTGAATTTCTGCCGCTTCACGAATTGTTTTTAGCGAATTAACGGGCAAAGTTTGAACTTTCTGCAACGCCTGCCAACTGCAAACGCCCATTGCAACGAGCGCAACCAAAATCAGCGGCACTACGATTGTTAAAATTTTTTTCATTAAATTAATCTCTCCCAAAAATTAGTCGAGGCACTTTGAATTTAAAAATTTATCAGCGTCAAAAATAAATTCGGCAAGCGGCGCGGTTAATATTTCTTATTAAAAATTAGGGAATGTTTGAAAATAAAAAGTACCCGCGCGCAGGACAAGGCAAAAACATATTTAAAAAAATTACTGCGAATTTATTACAGTCAAAAGAAAATCTGACAAGCGACACAATTATTAATCTCTCCCAAAAATTAAATCAGGGCGTCTTTGCATTGTATTTTCAAACGCCTTCATTTGTCGCCACTTTGAAATTTCGGCGTGGTTGCCGCTCAATAAAACTTCCGGAACTTCCATACCTTCAAAATTGCGCGGGCGCGTGTATTGCGGATAACTCAACATATTTTCAAAAAAAGAATCAGTTTTTGCAGAATCAGCCGCGCCCAAAACATTTGGTAACATCCTTGCAACCGCGTCAACTATCGCCATTGTCGGAATTTCGCCGCCCGTCAAAACATAATCGCCTATTGAAATTAACTCGTCTGCAAGCGTGTAAATTCTTGCGTCAAAGCCTTCATAGTGTCCGCAAATAAAAATTAACCAATCAACCTGCGCGAGTTCCTTAGCTTTTTTTTGATTGAAAGTTTCACCCGCGGGGTCCGTGATAATAATCCTGCGCGAAGTCGAATTGGAATTTTGCAAAACTTGACGAACTGCACGAAAAACCGGCTCCGGCTTTAAAACCATCCCGCTACCGCCGCCAAAAGGCGAATCGTCAACCTGCTTATGTTTGTCAAAGGCAAAATCCCTAAGTTGCGTCAATCGTATTTCCAAAATTTTATTGTCAACGGCTCGCTTAATGATACTGTCGCCAAAAACGCCGCTGAACATTTGTGGAAATAAAGTTATAATGTCAATTTCTTTAGTCATAAATGCTCCTATAAAAATTTTTGAAATTTTAGCATTTCCCGCGCCTGCCTGCAACTTTCAGAATTTTAATTAAAATTGTTCTGAATGAACACCAATTTTGATGGTGCTTATGATAACATTTAAGCTAATTTTTTTTTTAATTTAATGGGAGGTTTTAGCTTTGAAAAGATTAATTGCCCTGTGTCTAGCTTTGTTCGGCTTGATTATTGCCGGTTGCGGGAGTAGCAATAATTCAGTAGAAAATGATTCTGCCGAATATAGCCGCGAATACGAAACTGAAAAAGAAAATCCTACAGATACTGCCCCGGCACAAACTAACGAAACACAAATTAACGAAACACAAACTAACGAAACACAAAACGGCAAACCTGAAACCAAAGAAAAAGAATTTCCAAATAACTCTGCAGATATTTTCAGTCGAGGTTTCAACGAATATGAACTGGTAATGGCTATGCTTATGGAAAAGCAACTGCGTTTCAGCACAAAAGAAGCACTGGAAACCGGAACGAAACTTTATGGCAATGTTGGTTTTGACAAATCAAAAAATATTTTAATTTATGCCGGTCTTGACGAAAACGAACTTAAATACAATTTATCTTACTGCTTTGGAAGATTTTTGACGCTGAAACAAAGAAACCAAATTGCTGATGAATTTATCGATATTCAAAAGAAAATGGCACATTACAAAATTTCGTCTTCAATGATTAATGACGATACAGCCAAAGTTACGGTAGAGGCAGAAGTTCCTGATTTTAACAAGGTGAATCAAAACATTATAAAAAAAATAGCTGAAGAAGTGCGCTCAATGGCACAAAAAGACAATCTTGAACTTTTTTATAGTAACAAACCTGACGACCCTTTTAACCCCGAAAATAACCAAAAAGATTTAATTGATACCGTGACACTAAGCGATATTGTTAAACCGCAAGATTGGTGGCTTGAGCATTTTAAAATTCCGGCAAATAAAGATGACAATTATACTTTTCAAATTATTTTCCAAGCTAAGGCAATGCCACTTATCAGCAATATTATTTTTGACGCTTACGAAAAAGAGCTAAATTCGCCCGAAAATATTCCGTTAAAAAAGGTAAATTTCGATATATACATAAAAAGAATTGAAAAAGCCAATAAAAAAATCGTTTACAGAATAGAAGATC
>JAFSZS010000025.1 GCA_017455645.1 Selenomonadaceae bacterium
AGTATTTATGGCGGGCAAATTTGGATTGGTAGTTCTGGTAACGCTACGGATAATATGATTTACATTTCAGGTAATCCAAATTTAACTTCAGCAACATTATATGGCGGTTACGCTCCAAAAGGAATAAGTTCAGGCAACACTTTAGAGATTCATACTACAGGTCTTACAGCTCAAAATATCAGCGACTTTCAAATTGTAAAATTTTATTTGCCAAGTAACGTTGATACAAATACGCCTGTTTTAAGTTTGTCTGCAATAAACACAGATATTTCAGGCGCACAAGTTTTAGCTGGCGTTGAAGGCAATGCAAATTTAAAAAGCGGCGATACAGTAACTTTGCTGACAAACGCAGGTACAATCACAGATACCGGCACAACTTACGGCAAATTAACTGAAGGCGTTTCCTTGACTTACGATTTAACCGTAAAAAAAGACGGCGATAACAAAATTATTGCAACAATCGGTAGTGATGATTCAGGCGGTGACGATGACAATAACAACGATGACGATAACGACGGTACTTCCGGTGGCGGTAGTGGAGGCGGCACTTTCAATGATAAAATGGAAATACTTACAAAATTTGTACCTCCAATAATTCCGCCTGTTCCTGAACCGGTTTTTGATTTTGACAGTGAAGGGCTCGACGGCTTTTTTGACACAGAAAACAAAGGCTGGGAAATTTTTGCAAACGCGGGCGGCGGTCCTATGCGCTACAAAGTCAACAACGGACACATTGACACTACCAATCAAAATGTAGACTTGGGCGCGGCTAGAAAAGTTAGCAATATGGCAAATGTTATGACAATCGCCCCGGTTATCGACTACCAAAATACAAATTACGACAGCTATTTAAATGACGGCACACGCGCCCGCGGCAATTCCAAATACACGGCGGGCGGATTTGTTTTTCGCAGTATGAATCGCAACGGCTTTTACTATGAAGGCAGTTTTCGCGCCGGTCAAGCCAAAACTGATTTTGCCTCTGAAGATTTAGATACTACAGGGCAATTCGGCACTGTTACCTACGACACTTCACAAACTATTTTGAACGGACACTTGAAACTCGGCAAATATATTCGCTTCGACAAAAATAATTTGCTGAATGTTTACGGCTTTTACTATCATACTCATCAAGGCGGCTCGAATGCAGATTTATCAAGCGGCGAACATTATAATTTTTCGTCGGCAAACGCGGGCAGACTGCGTTTAGGTTACAGATTAACGACGCGCACAAGTAAAATCAGCCAAATTTATACCGGGCTTGCTTACCAATATGAACACGACAGCGGCGTAAAAGCAAGCTACAAAGGTTACAGCACTTCTGGCAAAAGTCATAACGGTTCAAGCGGAATGTTGGAGCTCGGCTGGATTATTAAACCTGTGAAAGATAATCCTTGGGCAGTTGATATAAATGCAACCGGCTGGATTGGTAACCAACGCGGCTTTAAATCTATGGCTAAAATTTCAAAGTCTTTCTAAAATATTTTCCTGCAAAATAAAAAAGCCGTCCAACGCGGGCGGCTGATTTTTTTATTATAAAATTTTTGACAGAAATAATTTTGTGCGTTCTTCTTTTGGATTCTCAAAAACTTCACGCGGCGCGCCTTGCTCGACAATATAGCCGCCGTCAACAAATAAAAGCCGCGTTCCAACTTCACGCGCAAATCCCATTTCGTGAGTTACAACAACCATTGTCATACCGCGCTCTGCTAATTTTTTCATAACGTCCAAAACTTCGCCGACCATTTCCGGATCAAGTGCGCTTGTCGGTTCATCGAAGAGCATAACTTTTGGATTCATTGCCAACGCCCGCGCTATTGCCACGCGCTGTTGTTGCCCGCCGGAAAGTTGGTTAGGATAAGCATCAGCTTTATTGCCTAAGCCTACGCGGTCTAAAAGTTCCTGCGCCGTCATTTCTGCGCGAGCGCGTTCAATTTTCCTGACTTTCATTGGTGCAAGAGTGATATTATCCAAAACTGTCATATGCGGGAAAAGATTAAACCGTTGAAAAACCATTCCAACTTCTTCGCGCACTTTGTTAATATTTTCTTCGCTGTCCATCGGGATATTGTCAACAGTAACAGTGCCGCCGGTTGGAACTTCCAAAAAATTTATACAGCGGAGCAAAGTTGATTTACCGCTTCCCGAAGGTCCAATTATTACGACAACTTCACGTTCGGCAATGTTTAAATCGATGCCTTTCAAAACGTGTAAATCGCCGAAAGATTTTTTCAGATTTTTAATTTTAATCATAGTGCCTCCAAAAAAAATGGGACGCGCCACATTCGGGCGTTGTCCCTAAAATTTTTTCCTTCTTAAAGATTTTGGCTTGTCTAAAATTTCGCTGATAATAATTGCGTTCATTGCAGATTCGGGCGTAATTTTGACTTCGCTAAATTTATTTTCTTCCTCGACAATATTTTTAGTTTCGGTTTTAGTTTGAGCCGCGGCGTTATTTTTTCTTTGCCGGTACAATTCAGCCAAATTAATTTCTTGAACTTCAGCAGATTTATTGGGGTCGTCCGACAAAGGCGGAAGGTCAAACTCAATTTCGCTTGAATCAGGCGGCGGCGGAAATTTTGGCGGCGGCTTTTTTTTACTGCTGCTTAATGCTTCGATAAGTGAAACAATTATCCACAGCACAATTATAAATGTTAAATCCATTTTATTTACCGCTTGCAACTTTTTGGCTGCCGGATTGGCTGATTGCTTTTCTCATTTCAGTATCAGCTTGTACATTCATCATATTGTAATAATCCATAACGCCCAAATTGCCGTTTTTGAAAGCTTCAGCCATAGCGTGCGGAACTTCAGCCTGCGCCTCAACAACTTTTGCTTCCATTTCTTGAGTATAAGCCTTCATTTCTTGCTCGCGGGCGATAGCCATTGCGCGGCGTTCCTCTGCCTTAGCTTGTGCAATTCGTTTATCTGCCTCGGCTTGATCTGTTTGAAGTTGTGCGCCAATATTTCTGCCGACGTCAACATCAGCAATATCAATCGAAAGAATTTCAAACGCTGTACCGGCGTCTAAGCCCTTGCTTAAAACTGTATTTGAAATTTCTTCCGGACTTTCAATAACGTTGGTATGACTTTCTGAACTGCCGATTGTTGAAACGATACCTTCACCGACACGCGCAATAATCGTAGGCTCGCCCGCGCCGCCGACTAATCTGTCAATATTTGCACGAACTGTAACACGCGCTTTAACTTTAACTTCGATACCGTTTTTGGCAATAGCACCAACAAGCGGCGTTTCAATAACTTTTGGATTGACGCTCATTTGAACTGCTTCCAAAACGTCACGCCCTGCAAGGTCAATAGCCGCCGAACGTTCAAAAGGTAAAACAATCTGCGCACGTTGCGCCGCTATTAAAGCGTCAACAACTTTATCGACATTGCCGCCCGCCAAATAGTGCGCCTCAAGCTGATTAACATTGACGTCAAGCCCGGCTTTGTTTGCTTTAATCAAAGGCATAACGATTTTTGCGGGAGGTACGCGGCGCATTCTCATACCAATTAATGTAAAAATTCCAACGTGAACATCAGCCGCCAATGCAGAAATCCAAAGTCCAATTGGTACGAAGTGCAGAAAAATTCCCGCGGTTGCCAATGCTACTATAAATATTACGCCTGTACTTAGTAACAGTTCCATTTTCAATATCTCCTTTCAGTTGATTTTAGGAAGTAGGCAACAGGATTTTAACTATTCCCTACTCCCTATTCCCTAAATCTGGCGGACTAAAATTCTGGAGCCGTCAACATTAATAATTTTGACAATATTGCCGTGCTTAACGAAATTACCTTCGGTTAC
>JAFSZS010000026.1 GCA_017455645.1 Selenomonadaceae bacterium
TCTGAACCTCCCACGATTAAAATAGCGGGGTTCTTGGGACTAGTGAGCCATTGTCCACTTCATTACCAAGCTATCCCCGTAGTTCCTACGGTTTAGTGTGTTCGTACACTAGTACTTTTACTCCTCCGATGCTATACGAGCAGAAGTTGACACACCAACTTGATTCTTGCTAAAAAACCTGTCAGTCATTTCGGCTTTTATATTCGCAAGCTTCCCCTTTCTTCAGTATTTCTTTAGTTGCAAAAATATTTTAGCATAGTAGGAAAAAATTGTCTATATTGCGCCGCCTAACTCACGACTAAAGTCACGAGTGTGCGGCGGCGCGTTCATCAAAGATTCATATGGTTGCCGCGTTGCACGCCGTTTATCATTGCGTTGCGCGTGGCGGGATTTATTATTAACGAAATTGTAACATTAAATTCCGGCTCATAAAACGAAGTCAAAAGCGGAGAAATTTCTTCACTTTCAAGCACGGCTTGTTGTAAAGTCTGTTTGAAATTTTCATCTGTTATTAAAAATTTTGTACATTCTTCAACGTCGCGCAGGTTAAGTTTTTTTAATCTTTTAATCTGCTTAATTGCAGTTTCTGAAAAAGAAATTTCCAATTTTGCCAACTCCCCCCAAATGAAGTTGAATTGTAACTGCCTAGGCGTTGAATGTCAATTTGAAAGTTGTACCTTTGCCGAGCTTGCTTGCAACTTCGATTTTTACGTCGTGGTTATCTGCAATCCATTTGGCTATTGAAAGACCGAGCCCGGCAGAAATTTTATCGTCTTCCACTTTGACACGCGCCTTATCACCTTTAAAAAACCTGTCAAAGATTTTATCGAGATTTTCCGGCGCAATTCCAATACCCTTATCAGAAATTTCTACAACTGCGCGAGTGCCGAAATTCTCAAGCGTCACAAAAACTTTATCGTTGCTGTAAATCAGGGCGTTGTCAATGAAGGCGGCAAACATTTTTTTTAAAAATTCGGCGTCTCCAATCATTTCAAAAATTTTATCGTCAACAAATTCAATTCGGGGATTTTTAAAATTTTCCACGGCAACTTTCAAGACTTCGTTAATTTCGACGGGCGATGTATGGAGCGGTTGAGTGCCGGCATCTGCGCGAGCAAGGAACAAAAGATTTTCAACGAGGTACTGCATATTTTGCGCAGATTTTTTAATTTCGATGGTTGCCTCTTCCAAAATTTCTTTATCGTCCGCGCCGTACTTTTCCAACATATCAGCATAGCCGCGAATAACCGTAATTGGAGTGCGCAATTCGTGCGAGGCATCGGCAATAAATCTTTGTTGTTGTGCAAAACTTTTTTCCAGCCTGTCAAGCATTGTATTTAAACTTAGCGAAAGTTCGTTGACTTCTTCGCCGGAATTTTCAACTGTCAAGCGTTTGTTCATTGTTCCAATAGAAATTTCTCGCGCAGTTTTTGTAACTTGTTTGAGCGGCTTTAAAAGTTTTTTGCCCAAAACATTTCCTGTCATAAGTGCCAGCCCCAATCCAATTAAATCTGCCAAAAAAAGTGTCCAAAGTAAATATCTGATATATTGTTTCTCAAAAGTTATGGTTCTCAAAAAGTGAAAGTGAAAAATTTTTCCGCCGACTTCCAGCGGTAAATCTTTGTAGTAAAAAAAACTGTGCGAAGTTTCCAACAAAATATATTTGCTGCTTGACCAAAACGGCGGGTTATTTCTGACAAGCTGTAACATTTTTTCAGTTGGTGCAAAGTAAGGGTTGCTGTCAAAAATCGTTTCGCCGGTTTCATCAGTTACGCGAAAAATTACGCTCGGCAACATATTAATTTCAAAAAAATTTTCGTCAATCGCTTGCAATTTGTTGACTCGCTGAATTACTTTTTCAACTGAAATATCAATGGCGCGTTCGGCTTGATGGTGAAACAAATAATAAATCCCCGCCGTTGCTCCAACATTTGTCAACACTACCGCCGAAAGTAAAATGACGCCGTAAGTTAAATTAATTTGCGTGGAAAGTTTTTTGTTGCGGAAATTTTTAATCACGGCAAGCATAGCCTACGCCTCTAATTGTATGAATGTGCTTTTCGTTAATTTTGTCTTCAACTTTCGAGCGCAGATAACTGATATAAACGTCAACAACATTTGTATTGCCCAAAAAATCATAACCCCAAACTTTTTGTAAAATCTGATCGCGGGTTAAAACATTCGGCTTATTTGCAACGAGGTATTGCAAAAGTTCAAATTCTCTGTGCGTCAATTCGACAAGTTCGCCGTTTGCCCTGACTTCGTATCTGTCGGGGTAAAGAATAATCCCGCCGACAACCAAGCGGTTTTCTTCATTGCGCGGTACTTCATTGCGGCGGCGCAAAATTCCACGAATACGCGCTATAACTTCTTCGGTTGAAAAAGGTTTTGTAACATAATCATTTGCGCCCAAATCTAAGCCGTTGACTTTGTCTTTGACGTTATCTCGCGCAGTCAACATTATAATTGGAACGTCGCTGATTTCCCTTACGCGCCGGCAAATTTCCATTCCGTCCATATCCGGCAACATAACATCCAACAAAACTACATCGTACTTTTCCTGAATAATTCTTTCGTAGGCGCGGCGTCCGTTTTTTTCTATTGCGGTATCGAAGCCTTCCTTTTCCAAGTCAATTTGTAAAAATCTTGCAATTTGGCGTTCATCTTCGACTATAAAAATTTTTGGTTTTCCTTCCATTTCAAACACCTCCACAAAAATTTTACAACAAAAAAGCGGCGATTGAAATACCGTCGCCAATTTTTAATCAGATTTTAATTTTCAGTTTCATTTATCTTCAGAATAAGCAAGAACGGAGACCTGCGCGAAAGTTTTATCTTCAGTAGGTTGAATTTCAGTAACAGAATATTTTGCTTCAGTAATTGAATCAATCGCGCAGGTTTCAAAATTATTACCGCTGCCAAGGAACCAAAAATCTTCAGCAACATTTTTGTTTATACTGGAAATTTTAATGGCATCGCCGTTTTGGTCAACGAGTTCAATTTTTTTACCCTTACCTTTTTTAACGGTCAAATTTCCGGCGTCAGTGTAATAAACCATATTTGCACTAACTGTTTCAACACTTAAAATTTCAATTTCTTGAGTATCAATTTGAATGACATCGTGATTTGCGGTGTAGTCGGTAATAGTGTCGTCACCGCCTGAATAAATTAAAGTATCGTCGCCTGCGCCGCTTATTAAAATATCATTGCCGGAGCCGCCGTCCAGAATATCATTGCCCTTGCCGCCCTTGAGTGAATTATTTAAATTATTACCGTAAATTTCGACTCCGCCGCTTATTTTGGAGCCGTCAACTTTTTCTACGCCGTCTCCGTAGTCTTCGGTTAAGTCAATATTTTCCGCGCCTTTAAGAGTTGCCGTAATAATTGCCGCGTTGGTATTTGTTTTTGAACTTGTACCATATTTCCAGCCGTCAGGCAAAATAGTTTCTTTGGTCGAATATTCATTAACAATTTTTAAAGTTTCATTGGCAGAATTAACAACTGTAACAGTTTTATTTTTTACAGATTTTACTGTAACTTTGCCTTCATCTGTCGTGATAACTAAATTAGAACCGTTCAAACTTGCACTTTGTAATTCTGCTTCAAGCTTAATTAAATCTTGTCCGACTGCATAGTCTTGAATTAAATCCTTTCCGCCGCTGTAAATGTAAGTATCATTACCTGCGCCGAGAGAAACTGTATCGTTGCCTGCGCCACCGTAAATTACATCTGCGCCTTTGCCGCCCTTTATAGAGTTGCCTAAATCATTGCCGATAAATTCAATTCCATTGGTAGTTTTGGAGCCGTCAACAGTTTTGACACCCTCTCCGTAATTTTCTGTTAAGTCTATATCTTCAGCTGTTTTTAAAGTAGCAGTAACAATTGCCGTGTTGGTATTTGTTTTTGAGCTTTTGCCATATTTCCAGCCGTAAGGAGGGGGTATTACAAATCCACTGCTAATGATAGTTTCAACTGCAGAATCATTGCCCATTTTTAAATAGAAAGATTTTTCAGCATAATCTTCTAAAGTTATACTGCCGTTTCCAACAATAAAAATAACATCAGAGCCGTTAACGCTTGCATTAGAAATTGTTTCGTCAGTAATATTCAAAGTGTTTTTTGTATTAAAGCCCAAAATAATATCGTTGCCGTCACCTTCTGAATATTGATAAAGCCTGTATTGCCCGCGTTCCATATAAATAGTATCATCGCCCGCGCCGCCGCTAATTGTAGAATAGGCACCGAATCCGTCGCCGCCTTCTATTACAGCTTTACTATAAAATCCATAAAGATAATCATTGCCTGCGCCGCCATTTATTGTTACATAGGAGACAGTATTTTTAATTTTATCATTGCCTGCAAGCGCGTTAAGAATTGTACTTGCCGTGCTGTTTTCGTAATAATCGTCACCGTTTGAAAAAATTTCGGTAGGAAGGGAATGTGCGCCGCCCAAAATATGTATTGTTTTATTTTTGGCTCCTGAAAAGGTAATTGCGCCGCCGCTAACCAAACTTACTATTACATCATTTCTAACAGTTTCACGAGTATAATAGCCGCCGCTTAAGGAAATTGTATCTTGGGAACTAAAGTTGTAAA
>JAFSZS010000027.1 GCA_017455645.1 Selenomonadaceae bacterium
ATCCCGGCAGTGAAGATGCAATTCGTCAAGCGTTGGTTGAACGTTATCCGCGTGAAAAGTTCCAACTTGCTACAAAAAACGCCGCCTGGATTAACTGTAAAACTCGTGAAGACGCAATCGCACAATTTGAAACTTCATTGAAACAGACGGTCGGGCTATTTCGATTTTTACCTTTTGCACAATTTGGGCGAAGGGCGCACGAAATTTTTTGAAGACTTCGATTTGTGGAATTTTGTATTTGAACAGAAAAAGCTCGGCAAGATTAAACACGTCGGCTTTTCTTTTCATTCGACGCCGGAAGAATTGGATGAAATTTTGACTAAACACCCCGAGGCGGAATTTGTACAACTTCAAATTAATTATGCAGATTGGGAAAATCCCGCAATTCAATCCCGCGGCGTTTACGAAATGGCACGCAAACACGGTAAGCCGGTTATAATTATGGAGCCGGTCAAAGGCGGCTTGTTGGCTAATCCCCCTGAACAAGTTGCTGAAGTTTTCAAAAAAGCAAATCCCGACGCTTCCCTTGCAAGTTGGGCAATTCGTTTTTCGGCAAGTTTGGACGGCGTTATTACTGTTCTTTCGGGTATGTCAAACGTGGAGCAAATGGAAAATAATACTTCCTACATGGAAAATTTCCAAAAACTCAATGACGCCGAAAAAGCAACTGTCGAAGAGGCGCGCCGCGTTATGGCGTCAATTCCGCTTATCCCCTGTACAACTTGTAACTACTGCGCGAAAGTTTGTCCACAAAATATCGGTATTTCCGGCTCATTTACCGCAATGAATATTTACACGCTGTACAAAAATCTTGAAACTGCAAAACATCAAGAACAGTGGCTGGTAGGAATGCACGGCAAAAAGCCCGCGGGCGATTGTATCAAATGCGGCGCGTGCGAAAAAGTTTGCCCCCAACATATTCAAATCAGAAAAGAACTTGTTACCGTTCATAAAACTTTGGGATAAAATTTTGCTTTAAATTCAATAAAAATTTTTTAGACGTCGCGCAGTTTGCACGGCGTTTTTTTATTTGACACGGCTAAAATTATTTGCTATAAAAATCAAAAAAATCTGCGCGAGGTATGACTATGATAAAAAATGAAATCAGCTTAAAAAGATTAACAAACGTAATTGAAGAATGCAAAACAATAAAGCTTACCGGAAAAGTTGTACAAGTTGTAGGCTTGGTAATTGAAACCAATGGTCCTTCGGTAAGCGTGGGCGAACTTTGCTACATTTACCCCAAAACGCCGGATTTAAAACCAATTCCCGCTGAAGTTGTCGGATTTCGTGAAGGTAAGGTAATGTTAATGCCGGTCGGCGAAATGCAAGGCGTAGGTCCCGGCTGTGAAGTTGTAGCAGCTCAAAAAACTTTGCGCGTTAAAGTTGGCGAAGAACTTTTGGGGCGCGTTCTGGACGGCTTGGGGAATCCAATGGACGGCTTGCCACCTATTGAATCAAAAATTGAATACCCCTTGCAAGCACCGCCGCCGCCGCCTTTGACTCGCCCGCGTATCAACGAAAATCTTTATGTTGGTGTTCGCGCAGTTGACGGGCTGATGACTTTAGGCAGCGGGCAACGTATAGGAATAATGGCGGGGTCCGGCGTTGGAAAATCTACGCTCCTTTCAATGATAGCGCGTAATACCGAAGCAGATATTTCTGTTATTGCATTGGTAGGCGAGCGCGGGCGCGAAGTCAGGGATTTTATCGAACGGGATTTAGGCGAAGAAGGCTTAAAGCGCGCGGTTGTAGTTGTTGCAACTTCAGATCAGCCTGCACTTGTCAGAATCAAGGGCGCGATGACTGCCACGGCTATTGCAGAATATTTCAGAGACAACGGGCACAAAGTAATTTTGATGATGGATTCAGTAACGCGTTTTGCAATGGCGCAGCGTGAAGTTGGATTGACGATTGGCGAGCCGCCTGCAACGCGCGGGTATACGCCTTCAGTCTTTGCACTTTTGCCGCGGTTATTGGAACGCGCAGGTACAAGCGATACCGGCTCAATCACGGGGATTTATACAGTTTTGGTTGACGGCGACGATATGAACGAGCCGATAGCAGACGCCGTGCGCTCCATTTTGGACGGTCATATTGTTTTGGATAGGAATATTGCCGCGCAGAATCATTTTCCGGCTATTGACGTTTTGGGCAGTGTAAGCCGCGTAATGAATGAAGTTGTAAGCCCTGAACATTTGCAAGCCGCGCAGAATATGCGGGCGTTAATGGCAACTTACCGCGACGCTGAAGATTTAATTCACATTGGCGCGTACGTCAAAGGCTCCAGCAAGCGAATTGATGCCGCCATTGCAAAAATTGACGCTATCAACGGCTTTTTGTGTCAAGGAATTTTTGAAGTTGATACCTACGCAATTACAAAGAAAAAATTAATTGCAATTTGCGGGCAACCTTTAGCTGCCGGTTAATTTTTGAGGTAGTATCAGATTTTTTACTTTATCAAAAGCATAACACTCGATAAAAATTTCAAAAAAAAATACCCGCTCCCAAAAGCGGGCTTTTTTGAAAGGAATAATTGCAAATTAATCTTGAGTTTTACAAATGATTTTATAAATGTAGCCGTTGCGAACTTTGAACTCAATTTTTTGTGAGTAATCGTGGCTATAGTATTCGTATTCTTCTTCGTGGTGTTCGATGTCTACCCTGTCCGCGGTGCCGTAAGTTTCAGATAAAACTCTGACATTTTGCCCGACAGCAACGCCGAGAGGAGTAGCAATGGTGCTGTTGTAAGTTTCAATTTCCTGTACTTTGCCGTGGTCAACTTCGACTTTAAAATTTGAATAATTCCAATCGTCGCCGTGTTTTGAATTTGGCTGACCGTACAAAGAAGTTAAACGAGAAGTACTTATACCGGGTGTAACTCTGCCAATTCCTATGGTATCAGTGGAAACAGTGGCTGAACAAACAGCCGAAGTAGCAAGAACTGCGCCGCAAATAATAGCCGCGATTTTTTTCATGGCAAGCGACCTCCTAATTTTAGTGTTATAGTGGGGTAGTGCGGTAGTGGTGTAGTTATTACTATCACACTACACCACTATTTCACTACTCCACTACTTAAGCGTTACGTTTTACGCGATTGATTGAAAGGGAAATACGTTTGCGTTGCTTGTCGATACGCATAATTTTAACCTTAACAACTTCATTAAGTTGAACGGCTTCATCAGCGTTTTCAATTCTGCGGTCTGAAAGTTCGCCCATTGGAATTAAACCATCAAAGCCGGGCTCAATTTCCATGAACGCGCCGAATTTTGCAAGTTTGACGATTTTGCCTTCAATTTCCTGTCCTTCAGAATATTTATCAGCTTTACCAATCCACGGGTCTTGTTGAGTATTTTTGATAGAAAGAGAAATTCGCTTGGACTCGGAGTCAACATTTTTAATTGAAACGTCAACTTCATCGCCGACTTTGAGAATATCTGAAGGGTGATTGATTCTTTCCCAAGAAAGGTCTGAAATGTGCGCCAAGCCGTCAATTCCGCCAACGTCAATGAACGCGCCGTAGTCAACGATACGCTTAACTATACCCTTGCAAACTTGTCCCGCTTCCAACTTGTCAAAAATTTCTTGTTGTTTGCCTTCACGTTCTTTTTCAAGAATTGGACGGCGTGAAAGTACGAGGCGTTGTTTCGATTTATCTATTTCAATAGGAACTGCTTCGATAGTTTGGTCGACGTAAACTGAAAGGTCTTTGACAAAATGGAGTTCCATTTGTGAGGCAGGGATAAAACCGCGAATTTCATTAACAAAGGCAACGAGTCCGCCTCTTACAACGCTTGTAACTTTTGCTTGAACAGTGCCGCCGTTTGCCTTGATATTTTCCAATTCTTTCCAGCCGCTCATTCTGTCAGCTTTAACTTTTGAAAGTGCGCCGCCGTTTTCGCCGCCGAGTGATTGAATATAAACTTCGATTTTGTCGCCGACTTTTACAACGTCTTCAGCTGATTCCGGTTCCGGATAAGCAAGTTCACGTTTTGGAATAGGAATTTCTTGTTTGTAGCCTATATCAACAAATGCTTCACTGCGATTAACCTGCACTACTGTACCTTATACAATTTCGCCTTCGCGGATATTTTCAATTTTACCTTCTGCCGCGTCGAGCAAACTACCCATATCCTCAGAATTTTTTACATCATCTGACACTTTATTTGAACCTCCCTGATAATCCAGTCGGGCGTTGAGGCACCCGCTGTTATCCCAACTTTTTTACATTGGTTAAACCATTCCGGCGAAATTTCTTGTGCAGTTTCAATGTGATAGGTTTTACAAATACTTTCGCAAAGTTTGGCAAGTTTGGTAGTATTTGCGCTGTTCCTGCCGCCAACTACAATCATTAAATCAACTTTCGCCGCCAACTCCATTGCTGCTTTCTGCCTTTGTTCGGTTGCCGTGCAAATTGTGCGCAAAATGCGTATATCTTTTGACTTGTCCAATAAGTGCAGAATTATTTTTTTGAAGTGTTCACCGGCCATTGTTGTTTGTGAAACTATACCGAGTTTTGGGCACGGAGCGAATTTTTCGGCTTCAGTTTCGTTTTCAATTATAACTGCTTTTTTGTCCGTCCATTCAAAAATACTTTTGACTTCGGGATGATTTTTTTCACCGATAATAACTACGCTGTAGCCTGATTCTGCCAATTCTTTTGCTGAAAGTTGCGCCTTTTTGACGTGCGTACAAGTTGCATCAACCAAATTTAAGCCGCGCCTTTGAATTTCTTCATAAGTTTGCGGTCCTACGCCGTGCGAGCGGATTATTATTGTACCTTCGTCAACCGAATTTAAATCCTCTGTCATTCCTACACCTTCAGCATTAAGGCGTTCTACCATTTGCGGATTGTGAATTATTGGTCCGAGCGTACAACTTTTGCCGCCTGCGTTTTTCTTGGCAATTTTAATCGCGCGTTTGACGCCGTAACAAAAACCTAAATACTCTGCCAAAATAACTTCCATGCTATTCACCTTTCAGGTAGCAGTAAACTTATAGCCCCTCAACTATTTACAGCCGTTGCAAGTTTATCACAACAATTCTTGATAATCAATATCTGAAGTCTTAATTATTCGACAAATTACCATTTTTTTAAGTTGCAAAAGGGTTTTATGTAAACTTGTTATATTTTTTCAAGTTTACTTTTCGTTAAAATTTTTCCCCTATTCCCTATCCACTATTCCCTATTCCCTATTCCCTAAAACACGTGGCAATTTTTGACAAGTATGCTATAATGTTTTTGGGAGGTAATTTTTAATGTCTACAGAAACTTTAAAATTTCAAGCTGAAACCAAAAGGCTTTTAGATTTAGTTATTAATTCTATTTACACCAACAAAGAAATTTTCCTGCGCGAATTAATTTCCAACGCGTCTGACGCCATCGACAAATTACACTTTGAATCACTTACCAACAAAGATATTCTCGACGGCGTAGACGAATACGAAATTTTTATTCTGCCGGACAAAGAAACTAAGACAATCACAATTTCAGATAACGGTATTGGTATGACGCGCGGCGAAGTTATCAGCAATATTGGTACAATCGCGCAGAGCGGCACTAAGGCTTTTCTTGAAAAAGTTCGTGAAGGCGAAGGCAAAATTGACGAAGAATTAATTGGGCAATTCGGCGTAGGTTTTTATTCTGCGTTCATCGTTGCTGATAAAGTTGAACTTATCACGCGCAAAGCCGGCGAAACTGCCGCGGTTAAATGGACTTCAGACGGCGCGGGCGAATATACCATTGAAGACTGCGAAAAAGATTCACGCGGTACAATGGTTGTACTGCACTTGAAAGACGAATTTGTCGGCGGCGAAGACTTCGATTTTACCAACGCCGCTGTAATTGAAAATCTTGTCAAAAAATATTCAGATTTTATCCGCTACCCAATCAAGATGAATTTTTTTGTAAAATATAACGACGGCAAAGAAACTGTCGAAATTCGCACGGTTAATTCAATGCAGCCGCTCTGGACGCGCAATAAATCTGAAATTACCGCTGAAGAATACGACGAATTTTTCAAACACCAATTCCACGAATGGGAAAAGCCGCTGGAAATTTTCCATACAAAGGCGGAAGGTACAACCGAATACACCGCGCTTTTATGCATTCCCAAGCACGCCGCGCTAAATTTATTTTATGCTGATTATGAAGCGGGCTTGCAACTTTATTCAAGGCACGTTTTCATTATGAACAAGTGCAAAGATTTTCTGCCGGATTATTTAAGATTTATCAAGGGCTTAGTCGATTCGCCGGATTTGCCGTTAAATATTTCCCGTGAACTTTTGCAACAGAGCCGCGAAGTAAAAAAAATCGGTAAGGCACTTGAAAGAAATATTTTAAAGCAACTTTCAAAACTTCTCAAAAACGAGCGCGAACGCTACGAGGAATTTTGGCAAGAATACGGCAAGGCTTTAAAAATTGGTGTGTACAATAACGCTTACGATGAAAAAGTTAAGGACGATTTAAAAGATTTATTAATGTTTGAAACTTCGACGCAAGAAAAAATTTCTACGCTTGCAGAATATGTTGAGCGTATGCCGGAAACTCAAACAAAAATCTACTGCGCGAGCGGTAAAGATAAAGTTACAATTTCACAAATGCCGCAAATGGAACTCCTGCGCGAACGCGGAATTGAAGTTTTATATTTGTTGGATCCTGTTGACGAATTTGCAGTTGAGGCGTTGCAAAAGTACGCGGATAAAGAATTTCAAGCCGTAACGCGTGAAGACTTTGAACTTGACGACGAAGAATTCAAGAAAACTAAAACCGAAGTTGAAGAGCTTGCAAAATCCAACGAAGATTTATTAAAAGACGTCAAAGAAGTTTTGGGCGGCGCAGTTTCTGAAGTTCGCCTTACTTCGCACTTGAAAAGCGGCGCGGTATGTTTGGCAACGGGCGTTAATGGTCCTTCGCTGAATATGGAAAAAACTTTTGCCGCAATGAATAACCCGTTTTTCAAGGCGCAAAGAATTTTGGAAGTTAATCCCAATCACGCGCTTTTCAAAAAGTTAAGCGGCTTGCACGCGCTCGGCAAAGATACCGACGAATTTAAAAACTTTTGCCAACTGCTTTACACGCAAGCACTTTTGATTGAAGGAATTATGCCTGATAATCCCGTTGAAGTTGCAAATAAAATCGCTGAATTAATGGCTAAGTAAAAATTTTTTCTGCAAACTAAAAAAGCCCGCCGAGTTTTTCGACGGGTTAATTTTTTTTGATTTTAAAATTACAGATTTAAATTTCTTCGTAGTACTTATGAATAAGCCATTTATGGTGTTCGCCTCTAATGTGTCCTGCTACTGATATTCCGAGATTGAACACTCTACCGCAAATTTTGCAACGAAATCTTTTTTTCTTGCCCAATTCAACCATATCATGGTTTCCAAATTTCGCTGTATTGTAATGAAAATCAATACAAACATCGGTATCAGCAAAAAAATCAAAATTTAAATTGTTTGCCGCTGCCTTTGACGGTGAAAAATTAATCGCCGCGATTACCAATCCTACTAGCAAGAAAATTTTCAATTTCTTAACCATTTTTATCAAGCCTCCTTAAATTTTCTGAAAGTTTAACACAACTACCCCTCCCCTCTGTCAAGTACCGACGCCATTTTTTTTATCAAAATTTAATAAATAAAAAAATCCCCGCTCGCGCAGGGAAAAAAATTAAAATTATTTAAAATTTATTTTTCAAGTGAAATTTTTGGGGCAAAGGTAAAATTCTTGCCGTCAAAATCTAATTCGACAGTATCGCCGTCTTTAATTTCAGCGGCGATAATTTTTTTGCTAAGTTCAGTTTCGACAGTATGAGTTAAAAGCCTGCGCAACGGACGCGCTCCAAAATTCGGATCAAAGCCTTTCGACGCCAACGCCTCAACCGCTTTATCTGTCCACGTCAAAGTAATATTCGTTTGCTTTTCAAGGCGGGCGTTAAGATTCTTTAACAAAATTTCGGCAATGGCTTTAACTTGTTCCTTCGCCAAAGATTTAAATACAACAATATCATCGACACGGTTAAGAAATTCCGGGCGGAAATAATTTTTCAGCATATCCTTAATAACAGTTTCAGCCTCTTGAAAATCTTTGTTGGTGATAAAGCCGATTTTCGCACGCTGTAAAATTTCCTGCGAGCCCAAATTGCTTGTCATAATGATAACTGTATTTTTAAAGTTGACAACGCGCCCTTTGCCGTCAGTCAATCTGCCGTCGTCAAGAATCTGCAAAAGTACGTTGAAAACATCGTGATGAGCCTTTTCAATTTCGTCAAGCAAAATGACGCTGTAAGGGCGGCGTCTTACTGCTTCTGTAAGTTGCCCGCCTTCTTCATAACCGACATAACCGGGAGGCGCGCCGATTAATCTTGCAACCGTGTGCTTTTCCATAAATTCCGACATATCAACGCGAATCATACTGCGTTCATCGTCAAAAAGTGCCTCTGCCAAAGTTTTTGCCAATTCAGTTTTGCCGACGCCGGTAGGTCCCAAAAAGATAAATGAACCTATTGGGCGGTTAGGGTCTTTGATACCTG
>JAFSZS010000028.1 GCA_017455645.1 Selenomonadaceae bacterium
ATTCCCTACTCCCTATTCCCTATTCCCTACTCCCTATTCCCTATTCCCTAAATTACCAGTCCTTTACATTTCGTTGAGAAACTAAGCCGACTATAAAAATCAGCAAAACAAAAATTTCAAGCCGCCCCAAAATTAAAATTATCATACAGAAAAATTTTCCCGCCGCCGGAAGTCCCAAAAAATTTTCCGGCTCGCAAAGCCCCGGCAAATTTCCAACATTCGTTAAGCAGGAAAATGACATTGCCACCGCTTCAGAAAAACTTAGCCCGCTGAAACTCAACACCGCCGCGCAAATAAAAAGCGTCACGCACGACAAGAAAAAAAATCCCAAAATTCGCCCGATTGTTTCAGTCGGTACTGTAAATTTGTTGACTTTTATAACTGTCATCATACGCGGGTGCATTGTCTTTTCAAGTTCAGCCGCCATTAATTTTGCAAGCACGATCACGCGCATTATTTTTATCCCGCCCGTTACAGAGCCCATACAGCCGCCGAAAAGCGAAAGGAAAAATATAAAAAAGCCGTCAAAATCCGTAAGCTTGCCGAAAGATTCCAAAGAAATTCCGGTTGTACTCAAAAATGACGCCACGTGAAAAAAAGCGTGCCTGAATGCTTCACTGCCGCTGCCGAAAATTCCCTCTCGATATGTGCTTGACATTGTAATTACCACGCCGAGGAAAAATATCAGCGCAATAACTTTCACTTCAGAATTTTTGAAGAAATGTTTGACATTGTGCACAAAATTTTTAAAAAATGTTTTGACGTAATTTATTCCACGGCGCAAAAAATTTTCCTTTGTTACAACAGTTGGAGGCGGCAAAGTAACAATCAGCCTGTGATAAAATAAAAAATTTCCGCACGCCATCAGCATTGTAAAAGCCGCCGCGTATTCAACCCAAATATCACCTCGCGCAGGAAAAAAATCCCCGCCGCCCGTCGATATGCAACGCAACGCCATTAAAAACGAGTCCCAAAAATTTAAGCCCGCCAATTTGAAAAATCCTAAGCTGAAAATTGTCAAAGCCGTGTAAACTTTTATCATTCGCTGCGCCATTATCAGCATTTGCCCAAATATCGGACTGAAATTTTGCCCGCCGTGCAAGCTTAATGTCATTCCAAAATTGCCGCTGACTGTCGGCATTACCGTTACCAAAATTACCAAAAATATCAAGGAGCCGAACCACATTAACAAACTTTGCCACAATCGCAAAATATACGGCGCGTCGCTCGGCATAAGTGAAATACCCGCCGAAGTTAAATCTGCAACCGTTTCAAGCAGGGCGTCAACCGGCGGCAAAACTCCAAAATATACGAACGGCAAAAAGCCAAACGCGGCAAGCAAAGGATAAGTTAAAAGCATTGAAGTTGCAGCCGAAATTAGCGGCAAGCGGCGTTTGTGTCCGCGCCCCAAATTTTTTAAACTGCGTTCAGCTGCAACTACGCAAATTCCAATTACAGAAAAAAATATCGCAGAATCAAAATCTTGTACCAAAATTGCGAAAGTTACTGGCGCGGCAAAAATCGCACTGTACGCAATTAAAACATTGCTTAGTAAGCTGTAAATTATTTTCTTGTCCATAACAAATTTATTTTACGATATTTTTTGGATTTTTTTAAACTGCGCTCTGCGTCTATTGCGCAAATTCCAATTACAGAAAAAAATATCGCCGAATCAAAATCTTGTACCAAAATTGCGAAAGTTACCGGCGCGACAAAAATCGCACTGTACGCAATTAAAACATTGCTTAGTAAGCTGTAAATTATTTTCTTGTCCATAACAAATTTATTTTACGATATTTTTTGGATTGTGTCTTCAAAATTTTTCAGATATTTTCTTTTAAATAAAACTGTGGTATGATAATAAAAATTTATAACTTAGGATTTTTTGGGAGGGTTTAAAAGATGTCTGGTGGAAAACCCCAAATTGTTATAGTTGGCGGAGGATTCGGCGGGATAAAACTTGCCAAACTTTTCGTCAAAGAAAATGTTGAAGTTACTATTGTTGACCGACATAATTTTCATTTATTCCAGCCGCTTTTATATCAAGTTTCAACTTCGGTACTTTCGACAGACGAAATTGCTTATCCTATTCGCTCTTTTTTCCGCAAAGCAAATAACTTTAAATTATTTATGGCAAAGGCGCAGGGCGTCGACCAAGAAAGAAATGTTTTGTTGACGAATCACGGCGAAGTACCTTACGATTATTTGATTTTAGCCGCCGGTGCAACGACAAATTTTTTTGGTATGAAAGAAGTTGAGGAACATTCTTTTGGAATGAAAACCCTGCAGGAAGCTTTACATATTCGCAACCACGTTTTGCACGAATTTGAACGCGCTTGCAAGCCGTACCGCACGCCTGAAGACAGAAAAAAGCGAATGACTTTTGTAGTTGTAGGTGGCGGACCTACAGGCGTTGAAGAGGCGGGCGCACTTACTGAATTAATCGAAATTCAAAAGAAAGAAATTCACGAGCTGGATTGGAACGACGTACAAGTTTATTTGATTGAAGCAACAGATAAAGTTTTGCCAATGATGACGCCGGATTTACAGCAGGAAACGGTTAAAGTTTTGCGAAAAAAAGGCGTCAATGTTATGCTGAATACTCAAGTTGTAGGTTATGACGGCGACGTTTTGAAATTGAAAAGCGGCGCGGAAATTCCAACAACTACGGTAATTTGGGCGGCGGGTGTTCGCGCAGTTGATATGATGAAAAATTGCGGCGGCGAATGTGCACGCGACGGGCGAATTTGGATTGAAGAAAATTTAATGGTACGCGGCGCAGTTCATCAGAATGTTTTTGCTATTGGAGACTGTGCGGCTTTTATGCACGGCGATATGAAACGCCCCTTGCCGACCGTTGCGCCGGTTGCAACGCAGGAAGCGGTTGTTGTTCACAAAAATATTATGAAGTTGCTTAAGGGCGATACTAACCTTGAAAAATTTGTGTATAAAGATTTGGGCGCAATGGCAACCATCGGACGCGGGCAAGCTGTTGTCAACAAACCGAGAATGACAGGCTTTTTTGCGTGGTGCGCGTGGATGTTTGTGCATTTACTGCGCTTAGCCGGCGCACATACAAATTTCACTGTTGCCTTGAAATGGACGTGGAATTTACTTTCAGGAACGCGGCTCGGCAGAATCATTACCAATATTTCACTTGATACAAAATAAAAAATCCGGCTCACAGATTAAAAGCGTCTGTGAGTTTTTTATTGAAAAAATTTTCTTGTCAAAGATTTTTAAAGGGGGATTTATCATGGTTGAAGAGCAAATAGAACTTATGAAAACTGTTAGAGAATCACTTAAAAGAGTTCTTGATTCTAATAATTCAATATGTGCACATGCCGGAGATTTAGCCACATATAGAATTAATCTTAGTGATCTTGCGCTTGAATTTCCGAATCAGGAAACTTTGGCACTTGCATTAGAATTAATGAATATGATTTACTATGCCGAGCAGCAAAAAAAATTTTATTGGATTAATGACGTTGAAAAACTTACAGTAACTTCTTTAAGGTTTACAGATTTATCTGCTGTGTATAAAAAATAAATTTACAATTCGGCAACAAAAAAATCCTCTGCATTCGCGCAGGGGATTTTCTTCATTTTAAATCAAATATTTTTTCAAGAATTTTTTTGCCGTCAGCCGTTGCGTACGCTTGACTTTCAATCATAGAAATTTTTGCATTGGGACAAAATTTTTTAATGCGCTCCAAATGCCGAAAACGCGGCGGCGCAAAAAGTACCACGTCAACATCTGAAGGCAAAAGGTGTAATTCTGCCGTTGTCATTGACGAACAAGAAATTTCAATTCCGACTTCGTCAGCTGCCTGTTGAATTTTTTCTGCGACTGTACAGGCGAACGAGTCATAATTTTTGGCGCAAATTAATACAATTTTTTTCATTTCAGACTCAAGCGCACTTTGTTTAAAATTGAACGCCCGTCCATAAAAGCGTACTCTTTCATATCCATCATTTCAAGTACGGCGTTGGGGCAAATTTTTTGAATTAAATCAAAAGAACGATACCGCGGCGGCGAAAATAAAATTACGTCAGGATTTATCGCCCGCAATTTCTGTAAATCTGAAAAAGTCAACACAAAAACTTCACAGGGATATTTTAATTCTTCAGCCGCAAATCGAATTTTTTCAGCAACCATTTCTGCGAACGCGCCTTTTGTTCCAAGTAAAATAATTTTTTTCATTATAAAATCCTTGCGGAAAATTTTTCAATCAGCTTAACCGGTCTGTAGGATTCTTTGGCTTGCCGTAAACCTTCCAAGCCCATATCTTCCTCGCGGTTAATGTAAGTCATATTCGCCCATTCGTGCGCAACAAAATTTTGATTAATTGCAGTGTACGCGCCGCGAATTGTAGGGTCTGCTTTTTCAACGTGAATAACCGCCGTATCAGAATTTAATTGCTCGCCAAAGGTGAACGCCACGATTTTTCCGCCCAAATAAATTGCTCCGCCCTTGAGTTTGAAATCGTCGAAGTTGTCCAAAATTTCTTGAATTGCTTTATTTTCCTGCCCAACAAAAATATCGTCGGGATCTTCGTGCATTTCGTACCAATTTTTTAAAACTTCCCTGCACTGCGGGATAATTTCGCAAGTTATAGGCAAATATTCGGCTGAAGGATAATCTTTGTAAAATTGATTCAAATGATTTTTTTTGCCGTGAAATTTTCTGCCGGACAAATTTATTAAATCCTGCGCGAGGTAAACATAATCAGAATTATTTCTGTCAGAAGAAATTTCAAAATTGGCGTCGGGAAATTTAGCCAATTCTTCAATAAAAAATTTTTCCAAGCCTACGAAACGAACTTCATTTTGCCCGCAGTCTCTGAACATTTTTATAATTTTTGAAATTGCAGCCGGGATTTTTTCACGCTTGCAAAGCGGCTGGAATGCTGAAAATTTGCCGTGCCATTCAGAACACAAATAAAGTATATCGTCCTCAATCGCCCAACGAGTGTTGCCGAGTTCACGCCACATATAAAGCCCGGTAAAACAGGCGTAAGCATTTTCGTAATAATCCGCTTGATAAAATTTGTCGAAAGTTGGCTTGTCGATTTTCTCAAGTATTTTGAAATTAATAATGTTCACATCCTTAAAAATTTTTTCGGTTGAAATTTGGGCGTAAAAATCCCGTTGATATTAAATTAACAAAAAAAATTAATCGCCGTCGTCCCCGCAGTCGTAACCTCCGCCTTCCGCCGGATCGTGATAATCTCTGTCGCTGGCTCTGTAGTTGGAGCTGTTGCCGTAGCTTGAATTGGAACTTGAATTTTTAGAATTGAAAATTGAACCGGAATGAGAATTGAAACCGAAAGAATCATTATCATCGTCATCATCGTTCAAATCTAAATCGCCGCTGCCGAAATTTGAATCATTTCTGCGCCGCAAATTTGGCGGGGGATTTTGATTTAACGGCTGCCTGAAAATTCCCACGTTAAAAGCCCCCTTCGATTTTTAGGGAATAGAAATTTTTACTGTTATGAAAAGTAATTCACGACCAAGTCATAAAATTAAGCCCGTATTTGCGCGTGAGAGCCTCCACAATCGCTTTTCCAAACTCATTGGTAACTTTATATCAAAAAAGTTTCCAACGCGGCTTAGAATCAATCCTGCGCGCTTACAGAAGGCAACAAACAATTTAGCTTTTATGAAAAGTAATTCACGATCAAGTCATAAAATTAAGCCCGTATTTGCGCGTGAGAGCCTCCACAATCGCTTTTACAAACTCATTGGTAACTTTGTATCAAAAAGTTTCCAACGCGGCTTAGAATCAATTCTGCGCGCTTACAGAGGGCAATAAACAATTTAGCCTTTATGAAAAGTAATTTACGCCCGCTTCAAACAAATGCTGATTTTTATTGCCGGGTACATTTTTGCAAACATTTTCGCCGATACGCTCGGAATGTCCCATCTTGCCGAAAATTCGCCCGTCTGCGCTTGTAATTCCTTCTATCGCCAAAATTGAGCCGTTCGGATTGAAAGGCAATTCGTAAGTTGGTTCATCTTCAAAATTTACGTACTGCGTAGCGATTTGCCCGTTTTCAATTAATTTTTTCAACACTAAGTCATTGGCTATAAATCTGCCCTCGCCGTGCGAAACTGCGATTGTATGAACGTCGCCTACAGAATTATTTGCAAGCCACGGAGATAAATTACTTGCAACGCGCGTGCGTACCATTTGGCTGACGTGCCGCCCAAGTGTATTGTAAGTTAAAGCCGGCGAATCAATTTCAATATCCCTAATTTCGCCGTAAGGAAGAAGACCAAGCTTAACCAAGGCTTGAAATCCGTTGCAAATTCCCAAAATCAAGCCGTCACGATTTTTTATCAAATCCATAGTTGCTTCTGCAATGCGCGGGTTTCTGAACATTGCCGCAATAAATTTTCCGCTGCCGTCCGGCTCGTCGCCTGCGCTGAATCCGCCGGGTATCATAATTATTTGGGAATTTTTAATTGCGTCTACCATCGCAGAAACGCTCTCCTCAACAGCTTTTGCCGTCAAGTTGCGCACTACAAGTATATTGGGCTTGGCTCCCGCAAACCTCCAAACTCTCGCAGAATCGTACTCGCAATTTGTGCCCGGGAATACCGGTATAAATACGCGCGGTTGTGCAATTTTAATTTTGGAAGTATGGCGAAATTCCGCCCTGTAGGTAATTGGTTTTAATTTTTCTGTTTGTGAATTTATTTGCGTCGGGAAAATTTTTTCCCGCGGTTCCATCCACGCGCTTTTAATTTCGTCAAGGGAAATTTTAACATCGCCAATTTCAATTTGTTTTGCGTCTGTAGTTTCGCCCAATTCCGGAAAATCCAATTCTACGCCGCTTGCCGCTTCCAATATTAAACTGCCGTAATTTTTTTCAAACAGCCGCACTTCTCCTTCAAATTTAAAGCCGATATCATTACCAATCGCCATTTTTGAAACAGCCTCTGCGATACCGCCCGCGCCGATTGTTGCCGCTGATATTATTTTTCCCGCGTTAATATATTCGTGGACTTTGGCGAACTTTTTTTTCAGTTCCCTAAAAATTGGAATGTGAAACTCATCACGCACGCACTCAACAAGATAAACTTTGTTACCGGCAGATTTAAATTCCGGCGAAATAATTTTATCCGCGTCGACAACTGCAACCGCAAAACTTACCAACGTCGGCGGTACATTCAAATTTTCGTAAGTGCCGCTCATTGAATCTTTGCCGCCTATCGCCGCAACGCCGAATTGCATTTGCGCCTTAAACGCGCCCAAAAGTGCCGCAAAAGGTTTTCCCCACTTGTTCGGGTCTTTTCCGAGTTTCTCAAAATATTCTTGGAAAGTTAAATAAGCCTTAGAGAAATCCGCGCCCATTGCCGTTATTTTTGCCAAACTTGAGGTAACCGCGTCTATTGCTCCATGATAAGGACTCCACGCCGAAATTTTCGCGTCAAAGCCGTAACTCATAACTGTAGCGGTTTTTGTTTCGCCTTCAACCGGTAATTTTGCCGCCATTCCCTCTGCAGGCGTAAGTTGATTTTTCCCGCCGAACGGCATTAAAACCGTCCCTGCGCCAACTGTTGAATCAAATCTTTCTACTAATCCTTTTTGACTGCAAACATTTAACTTTTGTAAATTTTTTAGCCACGCCGTTTTTATATCTTCAGAAAGTCTTTGGCGCGTGTATTTTTCAACCTGCGCGACGTTTACGCTGACGTGTTGCCTTACGCCGTTGGTATCAAAGAATTTCCTGCTGACGCTGACAATTTCTTGCCCGCGCCGGTGCATTACCAATTTGTTTTTCTCCGTTACCACAGCGATTGGATACGCCTCAAGATTTTCTTCATCTGCGTATTTTATAAAAATTTCAACGTCATTTTTATCAAGTACAACCGCCATTCGCTCTTGTGATTCTGAAAGTGCAAGCTCTGTGCCGTCGAGTCCCTCATATTTTTTTCTTATCGCGTCCAGATTTATATCCAGACCTGCCGCCAATTCGCCGACTGCTACAGCTACACCGCCCGCCCCAAAATCATTACAGCGTTTGATAAGCCTGCTGACTTTTGGATTTCTAAATAAACGTTGAATTTTTCTTTCAGTTGGAGCATTACCCTTTTGAACTTCTGCGCCGCATTTCTTCAAAGAGTTTTCAGTATGAACTTTACTTGAACCGGTTGCGCCGCCAATTCCGTCGCGCCCCGTACGCCCGCCGACAAGTACAACTACATCGCCCGGGACAGGTGTACCGCGCACAACATTATATTTGGGAGCCGCCGCAATTACCGCGCCAATTTCCATTCTTTTTGCAAGGTAGCCTTCGTGGTAAATTTCATGCACGTAACCTGTAGCAAGCCCAATTTGGTTGCCGTAAGAACTGTAACCTTTCGCCGCCTCGCGCACAATTTTTTTCTGCGGAAGTTTACCCGGTAAAGTTTCTGAAAGTGGTTTTCGTGGATCTGCCGCGCCGGTAATTCTCATTGCTTGATAAACATAAGTTCGCCCGCTTAAAGGATCACGAATTGCGCCGCCTAAGCAAGTTGCCGCGCCGCCGAACGGTTCAATTTCTGTCGGGTGGTTGTGCGTTTCATTTTTGAACATTACCAGCCAATCTTCGTCTTGCCCGTCAACATTCGCTTTAACTTCGATACTGCAAGCGTTAATTTCGTCCGATTCATCAAGATTTTTCAAAGTACCTTCAGCTTTTTGAACTTTCGCCGCGATTGTCCCCAAATCCATTAAAGAAACAGGTTTTTCTAAATCGTCTATCTTTGGCGCGTCAACATTCGCCGGAACTTCGATTTTTTCTGACTCGTCAACTTTTTGCAAAGTGTCTTCAGCTTTTACAGTTTCAGCTTTTTCAGCAACATTCGCCTTAACTTCAACTTTTTTTGACTCGTCAACTTTTTTCAAAGTTTCTTCAGCTTTTTGCTCTTTTTCTTCAGGTTTTACCAATTCGGGGTGTTGTTTGAAGTAAATTTTCCTTCGATACTCAAGATACTTTTTGAAAGTTTCCTGCATTTCGGCGGAATATTTGCCGTCCTCAAAAGTTACGCTGTCAATAACCGTGTTGAAAGTTGTATGGCGACAATGATCGCTCCAGTAAGTGTCGATAACTTTTAATTCGGTAATTGTAGGAGGGCGTTTGGCAACTTTCCGAAAATAAGTTTGACAGTATTGCAAATCTTCAACAGTCATTGCAAATTCGTGCTCTTGAATCATCTGCTCTAATTGGTGTTCATCGCAATAAACAAAGTCTCTCAATGGCTTTATATTTTCAACGCTTGTCAAATCATAATCCAAATATTCCGGAAGTTCCATATACGCTTCTTGCATTTCTACAGGATTAATCAAATAGTATTTGATATTTTCGTAGTCATCTTCGGTAAGGTAGCGTCCTTGTAGCGAAATAACTTTAGCCGTGCGAATAAGCGGGCGTTCTTTACCTATGATAAGTTGGCAAGCTTGAGCCGCCGAATCTGCGCGTTGGTCATATTGCCCCGGTAAATATTCAATGGCAAAAGTTAAATGCTTGGGTAAACTGCCCGGCAATTCTTGATAAGCTCTGTCTATATTGCGCGTGAAGAAGACTTGAAAATAAACTTTGTCAAAATCTTCGTCGTCGTCAATTCCTTCAATGTCATAGCGATTGAAAATCCTTAAACTTTCCAAAGTTCCTTCCAAATCTAAGGTTTCTTGTAAATCTTCGAGCAACTCGCGCGCTTCACCGTAACAGCCTCTTTTTTCTAAATAAATTCTTCTTACCATTTGTTGTCACCTCCGAATTTACTTTGAAACCCAATTTACAAAAAATTTTAACTGTAAAATTGCAGACCACTTTTTAAAATTTTGCTCAATCATTTTTCGTCGCCTCCAATTATACATTAAAACCCAATTTTTTCAACAAAGTTTGAAAGGATAGAAAAGCCAATATTTCTGAGGAACCGTCGCCTTGATAAAATATTTCAAAATTTACAAAGTATCCTTGACAAAATTGCTTGTCATTGCTGAAAATTTTTTTGCTTCAGATTATACATAAAAGCTTGATTTTTTCAACAAAATTTGAAAGGATAGAAAAAGCCAATATTTCTGCGGAACCGTCGCCTTGATAAAATATTTTAAAATTTTAGCTTCAGATTATACATTGAACCCCAATTTTTGCAACAAGCGTTTGAAAGGATAGAACAGGAACCAATATTTCTGCGGTACCGTCGCCTTGATAAAATATTTTAAATTTACCGGCGTAACGGGAGCCGGCAGCATACGATTTTCAAAATAAAAGTGCGTGTAATTTTCCAGAGTGTCTTTGACAAAATTGCTTGTCATTAACCAGCCTGTATAAAAGCCTTTAGCTTGCGCCGCAAATGGAAAAATTCTTTCGAGTGCGTGACTTACTGTGCCGTCGTCAGGCATTGGCTCTTCTGGAAAATCTTCAACTTGCCAATTATACGCCGTGATTTTTTCAAGTGCCGCCGTCCTGCACCAAAAGACAC
>JAFSZS010000029.1 GCA_017455645.1 Selenomonadaceae bacterium
AACGCAACGACCTTGTAAAATTTTACGAGACGATGATAAAAGTTCAAGCGGTCGAAGTCGGCTGGGACGGACTGCGCGCGCGGACAAAAAACGTCCCGAAACTTTTGACGGTCTCTGAAACTTCGGACGAGGCTTTGATGAAACTCGACGAGGCAAAAAAATTTTTCGACGGCCGCGCAGAAATTACTCGGTCGGCGGCGCGCTTCACGGAATTTATGTCGCCGGGCGTGTCGAAGGCGGGCGCGATAAAAATTTTGGCGGAAAAGTTCGGCGTCGACAACGAAGAGATTTTGGCAATCGGCGATTCGGAAAACGATTTGGCGATGATAACTTCGGTCGGCTGCGGCGTGGCCATGGGCAATGCCGTTGAATCCGTCAAGGCCGCCGCCGCGCACATAACCGACACCTGCGAAAATTTCGGCTTCGCCAAAGCTGTTTACGATTTTGTTTTGTAAGGAAGATTTTTTATGGAAGAAACAAAAGAATTCGCGGACAAGTCGCGGATAATAATTGTGACGGGCATGAGCGGCAGCGGCAAAACTCAAGCCTGCAGATATTTGGAAGACCTCGGATATTTTTGCGTGGACAACTTGCCGCCCGTGTTCATTCCAAAATTCGTGGAGCTTTGCACGCACGCGGGCAATCACTTCAACAAAATGGTTTTCGTCGTGGACACGCGCAGCAGAGAATTTTTTGATGATTTGGTTCAAGTCCTCGATGACATGGACAAAGGCAACCAAGATTACGAAATGCTTTTCATGGACGCGAGCGACGACGTGATTATCCGCCGCTACAAAGAAACGCGCCGCCGCCACCCTATGGCTCCTTCGTCAAGAATTTCTGACGGCGTAGCAAGGGAACGCGCCCGCCTTGAAAGTGTACGCGGCAAGGCAACTTATTTAATTGATACTTCCAATATGTCAAAGGCTGAACTGCGCGACAAAATTAAACTGCTTTTCGGCAAAACCGACGGCGCGGGAATGAATATTTCAGTTTTGAGTTTCGGATTTAAATTCGGTATGCCGATGGACGCGGATATAGTTTTGGACGTGCGATTTTTGCCCAATCCTTTTTACGTTGAATCGCTGAAACATAAAAGCGGCTCTGTTGCCGAAGTTGCAGAATATATCAGAGAAAAACCCGTTACGCAGGAATTTTTGAAACGCCTTGATAATCTTGTTGAATTTTTGGTACCGCAATATGTCAAAGAAGGCAAAAGCCAACTTGTAATTGCGGTCGGCTGTACCGGCGGAATGCATCGCAGCGTTTTTATCGCCAAACATCTTTTCGACTTAATTGCAAACAACGGCTACACGGTAAATTTGGAACACCGCGACTTAATGAAAAATGACGTTTGGGAAGTTTGAGGCGCAAAATGTTACATCTTTTGAAATGGCTTTACCCGGGTATGAAATTAAAGCGTTGGCTGTTACTTTTTGCAGTTGGAGTTTTAATGGTAAGTTTCGGCGCGGCGTTGGCTTTTAACTACGAATATTTGAGCCGAGCAGAAGAAGCGATTTTTCAATTTTTTTATACGCGTGTTGGAAGTTATCAATACGGCTTAACGCGTGCGTTGGGAATTTGCGTTGTAATAATTGGCGCGCTGATTATGCTGTACGCCACGCGCTCAATAATTCGTTCAGTTATCGCAGTTTTAATTCCCGACAGGACGGGGCGGATTGTCGATATGATTTACCAAGAAAGAAAATTGGGCAAAGGTCCCGTTGTAACTGTAATTGGGGGCGGGCACGGCTTATCTGTTTTATTGCGCGGTATAAAATCTTCAACAAGCAATGTTTCAGCGGTTGTAACTGTTGCAGATGACGGCGGCAGCAGCGGACGCCTGCGCGAAGAATTTGGAATAATCCCGCCGGGCGATTTACGAAATTGTTTGGTGGCGTTGGCAGATACCGAGCCGCTTATGGAAAAATTATTTCAGTACAGATTTAAAGGCGAAAGTGCGCTTGCCGGTCACAGTTTCGGCAATTTATTTATTGCGGCAATGAATGAAGTTACGGGCGATATGGAAACCGCCTTGAAAGAATCTTCAAAAGTTTTGGCAGTCAAAGGGCGCGTAATTCCCGCAAGCAAAGAATACGTTAGACTTGACGCAATTATGAAAGACGGTACGGTTGTTGAGGGCGAATCCCAAATACCCGAGGCACATAAAAAAATTAGGCGCGTCCAACTTTTCCCAAAAAAAGTACACGCAGTACCCGCCGCGCTTGAAGCTATTGAAACTGCCGACGCAATTATTTTGGGTCCGGGCAGTCTTTATACTTCGATAATGCCAAATTTGCTTGTTGAGGGCGTGGCGCGTGCGCTGAAAAATTCCAAGGCGATAAAAATTTATATCTGCAACGTAATGACGCAACCGGGCGAAACTGACGGCTATTCGGCGTCCGCGCACGTCAAGGCGATTCTTGATCATGCGGGGCACGGAGCTATTGATTATGTTTTGGTAAATTCTGCGCCCGTACCTGCCGAATTTTGCGCAGAAATGCAAGCTGACGCAGTTGAAGTTGACGAAGATAAAATTAACGCGCTCGGTTGCGGCTTAATCAAGGCAGATTTAGTTAGTGAAACTGACGCGGGCAGGCACGACCCCGATAAACTTTGCAAAGCCGTCATGAAAATTATTTACGAAATGAGTACCAAATTTAAAGGTTAGGTGCGTGATATTGTGGGAAATATCAAAAAAAATCCTGCTCCGGATTCTGTCAAAGTCAATGATTCAAGAAGATTTTTTGTTGACAGGGAAAACCAACGAGATATTTTTAAACAACATTTGGGGCAAATTTCACTTGCAGGCAGTTCATTAATTTTTTATTCCGGCGCGGGCGGAATTGGTAAAACTGCGCTGATTAAAGAATTGGAAAATTACACTTCAACCAAAAAACAAATTTTCAAGTACGCAAGTTACGATTTCCCGCAAGTAACAGATATGTTATCGACGCTGAACGCGCTAAAAGAAAATTTGATTAGCGAATACTCCGCGCAATTTCCGCTTTTTGAAAAGGGTTGTATCTTGTACTACCAAAAACGCGGCGATATGGTAAGCACTCAACAAATTAAGGAAATTCTTAATAAAAATTCTGTTTTGCATAAAAAAGTCAGTTCGTTGCTTGGAACTTTAGACAATGTAACTACTGTGGCCAAAGTTGGGAACACTTTTTTGGAAGACGGCACAAATTTTCTTAGTGAAGCAACAGAGGTTGTGGCTGATGCTACAGTTTTTGGAAAGTTTGTTAAACTGGGCTTAGGCGAATTGGATAAATTTATAAATCGCCGCGACCAAAAAGCTAAAGAAGCCAACGACGAAACTTACAGAAAAATTGTGCAGGAATTAAATCAAAGAAACGCCGCGCCGAGTGCGGAGGCTCTCAAAGAATTTTTGCCGACACTTTTTGCGCGGGATATTTCAGATTGGCTTGCTGAAAATCCTGCCTTCAAATTGGTAATTTTCCTTGACACTTACGAAAATTTGACGGGCGATGAAAAGGATATTAAGCAACACGAAAAACTTTCTTCAAATGTTGAAGTTCCCGTTGATTGGTGGATTGAAACTTTACTTTTTGAAACAAGCGGCGTTTTGTGGATTATCGCCGGACGCAGTGAAATAAAAAAAATCGGCTCGGAAATTGAAATTACTGACGATATGCTGTTTCCTTTAACTGCGCTAGACAATAACTTTTCAAATGAATTTCTGCAAAAATCCGGCGTCGAAAATCCCGCCCTGCGCGAAGGAATAATAAAATTGACAGGCGGTTATCCCAATTACCTTAGCATTTGCGCCGACACTTACAGAGAAATTCTTTCAAGCGGCAGAGTCCCAACAGTTGAAGATTTCGGTACAAAGCGTGAATCGATTATCAATCGCCTGCTAAGTTTTATGAATGAAACTGCGCGAAATATGGTTAAACGCCTTTGTATTTTGGGAACGTGGACAGATATTTTTGCTAAGCGTGTTTTAAG
>JAFSZS010000030.1 GCA_017455645.1 Selenomonadaceae bacterium
GCGCGTGCCGTGTTCAACAAATTTATCTTTTATACCGAATCTTAAAAGCCGCGCAGAAATATTTTCATCTGCCAAAAATTCAGCAACTGCCGAGCCGTAACCGCCGCTTAAAGTGCCTTCCTCAATCGTCACAAAAATTTTTGAAGTTTCAGCTGCCAAAATATTTTTGTCAAGCGGCTTGATAAATCTTGCGTTAATCACGTTGACAGGAAAATTTAAAAACTGCGCGACTTCCGCGGCAACTTTTACCATACTTCCAACAGCGAAAATTGAAACTTCCGCGCCGTCAACTTTTTTTATGTATTCAGATTTTCCCCAATCTAAATTTTGTGGAATTTCTGCAACAGCAACGCCGCGCCCGCTGCCACGCGGGTAACGTATCGCCACAGGTTTTTCATTTTCAACGGCGGCAAAAAACATTTGGCGCAATTCGTTTTCATCTTTCGGAGCCAAAATATTTATGTTGGGAATTGTGCGCAGAAAAGCCATATCAAACGCGCCGTGATGAGTTGCGCCGTCTTCGCCGACAAGCCCCGCCCTGTCCAGACAAAAAATCACAGGCAAATTTTGTAAGCAAACATCATGTAAAATTTGATCATAGGCGCGCTGAATGAAAGTTGAATAAATCGCAACCACAGGACGCAAGCCGCCCGCCGCCATTCCCGCCGCCAAAGTTACCGCGTGTTCTTCAGCTATTCCAACGTCAAAAAATCTGTCGGGGAATTTTTCAGAAAAACTTTTTAAGCCCGTGCCGGAAGGCATCGCCGCAGTTATCGCCACGATTTTTTTGTTGACTTTCGCGCAGTCCACAATAGCTTTACTGAAAATTTCGGTGTAAGTCGGCGGCGCGTTTTTTTTATAAATTTCGCCCGTGTCTTTATTGAATTTTCCGACGCCGTGGAATTTTTCAGGCGATTTTTCGGCGGGCGCGTAGCCTTTGCCTTTCGTTGTATGAACGTGAATTAAAACCGGCTCCTCAAGTTCAGAAACGCGCGAAAAAATATCCTGCATAATTTTTATATCGTGCCCGTCGATTGGTCCCAAATATGTAAAGCCCAACGCCTCAAAAATCGTACCGGGGACAATCGCAGATTTTAAACCGTACCTTACAGAATTTGCCGCGTATAAAATTTTATCGCCAATATCTGAAATTGGAAGATTTTTTATAAAATTTTCAAAGTCACGTTTGGCGCGGCGATACTGCGGATTCAATCGAACTTCAGAAAGATATTCAGAAAGTGCGCCAACATTTTTTGCGATTGACATTTCATTATCGTTAAGAATGACAATCAAATTTTTTTTGAGTTGTCCAGCGTGATTCAACGCCTCGAACGCCTCGCCGCCGGTAAGTGCGCCGTCGCCTATAACCGCTATGACTTTGCCGCTTTTATTTTGAATTTCTTCAGCAAGCAACAAGCCCAACGCCGCGCTAATCGAAGTTGACGAATGCCCGACGCCGAAAAAATCGTAGGGCGATTCACTGCGCTTGGGAAAACCCGTAAGCCCGCCCAATTTTCGCAGTGTATGAAAATTATCACGCCGCCCCGTCAAAATTTTGTGCGTGTAGGCCTGGTGTCCGACGTCCCAAACAATTTTATCTTTGTCGAAGTCGAAAACCGAATACAACGCCAAAGTTAATTCAACCGTGCCAAAACTCGGCGCAAGGTGCCCGCCGTTTTCTGACACTGTATCTAAAATCAAGTGCCGAATTTCTGACGCCAATATTTTTAATTCTGACAGCCGCATTTTCCTGATATCTGCGGGCGATTTTAAACTTTCAAGCATTATTTATTCCGTCCGAGCAAATATTTTACAAGTTCGCGCAGAAAATCAGCCTCCGCGCCAAAATTTTTTAGTGCGTCAACAGCGTCATCAACCGCGGCTTGTGCAAGATTTTTCGCCGTGTCAATCGAAGTCAAAGTTACATAGGTTGATTTATTATTTTTGGCGTCACTGCCGACGGGTTTACCCAAATTTTTTTCGTCGCCGATAACGTCAAGAATATCATCAGTAATTTGAAAGGCAAGCCCAAATTTTTCTGCGTAGATTGTAAGGGCGTCAAGTTGCATTGAATTTGCGCCGGCTAAAATTGCGCCGCTGCGAATAGCCGCCTTGAAAAGTGCGCCGGTTTTTCCCAAGTGCATTTTTTGGAGCGTTGACATTGAAATTTTTTTGCCTTCGGATTCAAGGTCGATTGACTGTCCGCCTACCATACCTGCCGCGCCCGCCGCCGTGGAAAATTCTTTGATAACTTTCAATAAAATTTCCGGCGAAACATTTTCTTGACGAGTCAAAACTTCAAACGCCAAAGTTAAAAGCGCGTCGCCCGCCAAAATTGCGGTAGCCTCGCCAAAAACTTTGTGATTAGTCAACTTGCCGCGCCTGTAGTCGTCGTTATCCATTGCAGGTAAATCGTCGTGAATCAGTGAATAGGCATGAATCATTTCAATTGCGCTTGCCGCGGTTAAAAAATTTTCGCCGTTGACTTTGACAGCGTCCGCCGCCGCCATTAAAAGAATTGGGCGAAGTCTTTTACCGCCGCTCATCAAGCTGTATTTCATTGCGTCAAAAAGTTTTTTTTCGAGGGCGGGATTTTTATTGAGTTCGACAAGCAGATTTTTTTCAACGAGAGCTGCGCGGTTTTTCCATAAATTTTTAAACAAAATAATCAAACTTCCTAACAAAAAAGTTACAAAATTTTTTACCGCCGCTCATTAGGCTGTATTCCATTGCGTCAAAAAGTTTTTTTTCGAGGGCGGGATTTTTATTGAGTTCGATTAACAGATTTTTTTCAACGAGAGCAGCGCGGTTTTTCCATAAATTTTTAAACAAGATTATCAAACTTCCTAACAAAAAAACCGGACTTTGGCGTCCGGCTAAAAAATCAAATTTCCAACTGACAACTAGCCACTAACCATCTAGTCACTAGTTCGCTACTGCGTCGAGAACGCCGTTGACGAAACGCCCTGAATCGTCAGTGCCGTACTTTTTCGCAAGTTTGACAGCTTCATTAATTGCAACGCCTACAGGGATTTTATCTTCGGCGAAAGTCAATTCATAAACAGCGAGCCGCAAAATATTTCTGTCGGCGGCAGCCAATCTTGAAAGAGTCCAATTTTTTTTCAGATGAGATTTTATAATTTCGTCAATTTCTTCAAGGCGCGCCCTAACATTTTTGACTGTTTCCTTGACATAAAGCAGATTTTCTTTATTTAAGTTATCATTTTCATTAAATTCTTCTGCCGCGTCAATCGCAGTACCAATGGCGATACCTTCGTAAATTTCGCGTGCGTCAATTTCGCCGGGGTTAAAATCTAACTGAAACAAAGCCCTAAAAGCTGTTTCGCGTGCAAGTGTACGACTCATTTTTTCCAACTCTCTAGTTAAAATATTTCCAATATCTGAAACGTTCGGGAACAGAATTTTCAATTGCCTTCAGCGTTTTGTCTACCAAGTCATCGCCTTCCTCAAAGCGTGAGCCTATGTACAAGCCTATTATTCCGCAGAAAAAAGCAAAGATTGTGTTGAAAAAGCCGAATGCTAAAATTGCCACTCCTATTATTATACCGGTTATAAAACCAACTTTGCGCATTGGGTAGCTGTTAAACATTTGCTTTATAAGTGATTTTACTTCTCCCCACAGCATATTTTTCACCGCCTATCTGACTCGACGTTTTTTAATTTCCGGCAAGTTTTGGTTTATTTGCGTAACCCTGATATCAAACAACGCGTCTTTTATACCCAAATGTTTATCCAATTCAACTTTGATAGCGTCGCGCAGGTTAGCCCCCAAAACGGGCGCGGAATAGTTTTGCGTAATGACTAAATCAAATTTAATCTGCAAAGAAGTATTAGCACTCGGTGCCTCTACTATTACGTTCTTAATTTCGTGAACGCCTTCAAGGGATGTCTTTTCGACAATTCGCCTGACAATTTCAGTTTCTGCATAGATAATACCAAAATCAGTTTCACGCAGGGTAAATTCGTCGCTCGGTCGCGCAGTTCTAAAAGTAGTGCTCCTGCCAAATGTATTTCCAAACAACTTTTTAATTTTATTTAACATTGCAACACCTATACAACGCGCCTTTCACGCTCAATCACTGCATGAGTAACTTCAGTAACACGAATATCAACGGGAACATCAGAAATTTGCAAAGTAACGCCTAACGCCTTATTGACAGCCGCTTTAACTTCCGCGCTGACTTCCGGCGCAGAATAATTTTGACTAAGAATAATTGAAAGCTGCACATTTACCGGAGCCGCGCCGCTTTGATTCTGGACTTTCGCCTCAACTTGCCTGACGCCTACAACCGAAAGAGCCGCGCGTTCAACCACGCTGACTATTGCCGGGATTGTAACGGCAACTTCTTTTTGAGTGCCTTTTTCAAGTTCGACATCGCCGCTTAAATTAACAACGCTTGCTTTTTTGCTTGAAAGTGACATACTCAAAAGGCAAAGGCTTGCCACAAACATTACCGCAATAACAATCAAAGTTTCTTGACTTGATATAATGAAATTTAAATTATCCTGCCAAATTTGCGCCGGGATAAAGTGCAGGCAGACGCCCGCACTTACAACCAACGCCGCCATTACTGCGAGGACGTACAAAAGCAATAACAGGCGACTTATTATGCCCATAAACTTTTACACCTCCTCGCCTATTGCTTTTTTTCCAAAGTATTAATGAACGCGGACTTCTTCAACCGTGGCTTCGTTTTCTTCGGGGAAATTGACGCCTTGAACGTGTACGTTGACTTCGACAACTGAAAGACCTGTCATATTTTCGATAGCGCGTTTGATATTTTCCTGCGCGGCAAGTGCAACGTCGGGAATGCGTACGCCGTATTTAACGATAATGTAAAGGTCAATCGCCGCTTCACGTTCGCCAACTTCAACTTTTACGCCCTTAGAAAAATTTTTACGACCGAGCATTTCAGCGATACCGCCAACCAAGCCGCCGCTCATACCTGCAATACCGTCAATTTCGGTTGCTGCCAAGCCGGCAATGATGCTGACAACTTCATCGGCAATTTTAATAGAGCCAAGTCCGGTTTCATTTTTTACCAAATCTTTTTCCTCTGCCATTGAGAAAAACCTCCTTGAAAAACTTTAATCAAAGTTACCTGTTTGAATATTCGATACGCCGAAAAATTTCCCTGCATTTTAACAAAAATTTTAACTTTTGGCAAAAGTAAAAAATTTGACTTGCCGCGCCGCGTGGTTTATAATCCTTTTGAAATTGATGGAGGTCATCAAATGGATACAAATACAGAAAATTTTTGCGGCACTGAAAACCCCGCTGAATATAGCAAATACGATTCTTTGACTGACGAAGAACTGATTACCGAAATAAAAGACAAAATGGACGCCGCGGCGTTGGACTATTTGATACACCGGTACAGAAGTTTCGTTAGGGCAAAGGCGCGCTCGTACTTTTTGATTGGCGCGGATCGTGAAGATATTATTCAGGAGGGAATGATAGGCTTTTACAAGGCGGTTAGGGATTTTAAGAGCGATAAACTTTCGTCTTTCCACGCCTTCGCCGAATTGTGCGTAACGCGGCAAATTATCACTGCAATTAAAACTGCCACGCGCCAAAAACATATCCCGCTAAATTCTTACGTTTCACTGAATAAACCAATTTATGATGAAGATTCCGACAGGACACTTTTGGACGTTTTATCGGGCGTCAAAGTTGCAGACCCTGAAGAATTGGTTATAAGCCGCGAAGAATTTTTGGCGATTGAAAAGAAAATGGAAGAAATTTTAAGCGACCTTGAATGGCAAGTTTTAATGGCTTATCTGGACGGTAAATCTTATCAAGAAATTGCTGTAAGTTTGAATCGACACGTTAAATCAATCGATAACGCACTTCAACGCGTCAAAAGAAAATTGGAAAGGTACGTTGCAAGCCGAACTGAAGCTATTGATATTGGTACAGTTTACCGCGGACTTTCAACCATTGATAGAAGCTTGAAAAATTCTTCAGTCAAACGTTCGTCGACTTTGGATTGATTTTTTCCTTTCCAAACTAAGGAGAGGATTTTTTTATTTTGAAATTTTTTTTATAATACGGCTTTTCTTTCTTTGAAAAGGCGGCGTGTCTTAGCTTTTTCAAAAGTTTTTTCAAAAGTTTTTTTGCCAAAATTTCTGAAGGAATTTTTTAATTTCAGCTTCCCTGCCGTTTTCAGTCGGAAAATAATATTGCTTAGCCCTGCGCGAATCCGGCAGATACTGTTGATTTACAAAATGATTTTCAAAATCGTGCGGGTATTTGTAACCTTTGCCGTTGCCAAAAAATTTTGCGCCCTTGTAATGAGTGTCTCGTAAATGTGCAGGAACTTCATCAGCGTTTGGATTATTTTTAACGTCAGCAAGTGCCGCGTCAATCGCCAAGTAAGCCGCGTTACTTTTCGGCGCGCCCGCAATATAAGTTACAGCCTGCGCTAAAATAATTCTTGCTTCCGGCAAGCCTACAAATTGAACTGCTTGAGCCGCCGCGTTCGCCAAAATTAAAGCCGTTGGGTCGGCGTTTCCAACATCTTCAGCCGCACAAATTACAATTCGCCGCGCTATGAATGTTAAATCTTCGCCGCCGTCAATCATCTTTGCAAGATAAAAAATCGCCGCGTTTGGATCACTGCCGCGCATACTTTTTATAAACGCGCTCGCCGTGTCGTAGTGATTATCGCCGTCCTTATCGTAGCGTCTTACTTTTTCGCCCAAAATTTCGCGCAGATTTTCAACGGTTACGCCGCCTTCAAAAATAAGTTGCTCCAAAATATTCAGCGCAATTCTTGCATCGCCGTCCGCAAAATCTGAAATTATTTCAACGGCTTTATCTTCAACCGCCAAATTTTTTTCAAGGTTAATGGCGCGTTGGAGAATTTTTTTTATATTTTCGGGAGAAAGTTTTTTCAGCTGGACAATTTTAACGCGGCTTAAAAGCGCGGGATTGACTTCAAAGAAAGGGTTTTCAGTGGTTGCGCCGATTAAAATTAATCTGCCGTCCTCGACGTACGGTAACAGAAAATCTTGTTGACTTTTATTAAAGCGGTGAATTTCGTCAATAAATAAAATTGTGCGCCGCCCGTAAAAATTTTTTTGGTCTTCAGCAGATTTTACAATTTCGCGCAGGTCTTTAATTCCGGCAAGTGCCGCGTTGACTTTGACGAAATTGCATTTAGTGGTATTGGCGATAATTTTTGCAAGCGTAGTTTTACCCGTGCCGGGCGCGCCGTAAAAAATCATTGAAAAAATTCTGCCGTCATTAATCATTTTGCCGAGACTGCTTAAAATTTTTTCCTGCCCTACAAAATCTTTCAAAGTTTGCGGGCGCAATTTTTCTGCAAGCGGCTGAAAACTTTTATCTTGTACCGATTCAAACAAATTCATAAAAAATCCTCAAAGTATCATTAACAAAGTACCGGCGGCAATCAGCAGACAGCCGATTATTGCCTTTGTTGAAACTGTTTCACCCAAAATTAAAACCGCCAAAATTATTGTGATAACTATGCTTAATTTGTCGATTGGCGTAACTTTTGCAACTTCGCCGACTTGTAACGCCTTGTAGTAGAAAAGCCACGACGCGCCCGTTGCAAGCCCCGACAAAATTAAAAACAGCCAACTTTTTTGAGAAATTGCCGAAATTCCAGCCTGCGCGTTCGTCAAGAAAACTACCGCCCACGCCATTACCAAAACTACCGCCGTACGAATTGCCGTTGCCAAATTTGAGTTGACGCCTTCAATACCAATTTTCGCCAAAATTGCCGTAAGTGCCGCAAAAATCGCCGACAGTAATGCAAATATCAGCCACATTTAAAATTCTCCCGTCGAGCCGAAACGCCCTGCGCGAGCCGCTCCAATTCCAATTTTATCGCCGTCAACAGTCAAATATTTTTGAAAAATTCCCTGCGCGATTCTCATACCTTTTTTAATTTCAAATTCGCCGAAAAAACTTACAACCGGCAAAATAATATGATCTTGATAATCTGCGTCGATAACGCCCACGCCGTTTGCCAAAGTTACGCCGTACTTTACCGCCAAACCGGAGCGAATATAAATCATCAAAACTTCGTCAGAAAGCATAAAGGCTTTGAGCCCCGTTGGTACGAGCGAAATTTTTTTGTTCGACACCAAAACATTTTCGGCGGCTTGTAAATCGTAGCCCGCACTTAGCGCAGTTTTTCGCGTCGGCAAAATTATTCCGCTGTTTTCGTAACCTTTCAGAATCTCAAAGCCTCTATCCATTTCACTTTTACCAAAAATTTTAATTAAAACTATTCACTATCCACTAACCACTATTCCCTACTCCCTATTCCTCGGCGGGCGTTTCTTATTTTGGCGCGTTGTCTTTGCCGGAATTACTGAACGCCTTGGTAGGAGTAATTGTAGAAATTGCGTGCTTGTAAATCATTTGCTGTTTGCCCATTGTTTCAAGAACAACGGTAAAGTTATCGAAGCCGCGTACCAAGCCTTTTAGCTGGAAGCCGTTGACAAGGTGAATCACGACAACAATATTTTCCTTGCGCGCTTGATTTAGGAAATTGTCTTGAATGTTGATAGGTTTTGTAGCCATTGTGCAAAACTCCTTTAAAATTTTTTATTCGATATTGAAAAAATTGATATAGTTCATACGGCGATACCAAGTAAGTTGACGTTTGGCGAAATTTCTTGTAGCTTGACTGACTTTAGAAATTGTTTCGTCAAAAGTTGCCGCGCCCTGCAAAAATTCGACAGTTTCTTTGTAACCAATACCGAGCATCGCTTGAGCGTTGGGACTGACACCGGAATTTAAAAGCCCCTGGACTTCTTCGACAAGTCCGGCGTCAAACATTTCTTTTGTACGTTTGTTAATTCTTTCGTAAAGTTTTTGGCGATTGGCAGTTAAACCGATAACAAGCGCGTTGTATTTGAGTTTGCCCGTATCTGAAAAAATTTTTTCTTGACTTTTGGAGTCTGTTTTAAATTTGTAACCTTCGATTAAAGCTTGAATGTAAAGCCCCGTACCTCCAACAACGACAGGAATTTTGCCGCACAAATTAATTTCGGTTATGATTTTTTCTGCGCGACTGACAAATTCTGCAACGCTGAATTTTTCTTCCGGCTCCAAAATGTTAATCAGATGGTGGCGCACTTTTTTTAATTCCTGCGCAGTTGGTTTAGCCGTACCTATATTAAAATTTTTGTACACTGACATTGAATCGGCAGAAATAATTTCCGTACCCAAAAATTCCGCCAATTTTACTGCAAGTGAAGATTTACCGGTTGCGGTTGCGCCCAAAATCACCAAAACTTTTTCCTGTGAAGAATTTAGCAAACTGAAAGATTGTACCGAATTTAAAATTTTTGTCAAGTCAAAAGGCTCGGCGTCAAATTCTTTTATATTGTTCTTCATCTAAATTCAAAGATTCGCCGGGCTTGACGATAAGAACTGTAGCAGTTTTAACCAACGCCTTAAATTTTTCCGGGTCTTGTTTGATAATATCCCAAGTATTGTAATGGACGGGGATAACATTTGACGCATCCAAAATTTCAACGGCTTTTGCGGCGTCTTCAGGTCCCATTGTGTAATGGTCGCCTATTGGTAAAATTGCGTAGTCGATTTTATCGCGCTGCCCGATTAATTTCATATCGCTGAAAAGTGCCGTGTCGCCCGCGTAATAAATAACTTTGCCGCCAATTCCAACAACATAACCGCAAGGAACGCCGCCCGGTATTCCTGCACTGTGCAGAGCGGGAACCATTCGCACAAATCCGAAAGGCAAATTTAAAGTGCCGCCCAAATTCATATTAATAGACTTGACATTTTCGCCGCCAAAATCCGTAATTTCGGGAATACCAATAGCGGTTGCGCCCGTGCGTTTCAAAATTTCGTAGCCGTCGCCAACGTGGTCGGCGTGCGCGTGCGTTACCAAAATATAATCTGTTTCGATTTCTTCAGGCTTTACCGTTGCCAAGGGGTTACCGCTTAAAAACGGGTCGAATAAAAGTTTATAATTGCCGTCGTCAAGTTGAAAACAAGCATGACCGTAATAATTAAAAGTCAGCATTTTTATCTCCTTCCAAAAATTTCTGAATTTATTTCCGCGGTTAAATTCGCTATGAAGTCATAATTTCCCTTGTAGTTTTCAGAAAAATTTTTCTAAATTAAAAATCTGAACGCACGCCGATAAAAAAGCCGCTGTTTTTAAAGCCGCCGTAACTTTTATTGTGCTTAACTTTCGTGCTTAGGTGGCGATAACCGCCGGTAATTGTAAAATGTTTGCTCGGCGAATATCGCAAGCCGGATTCTGCGTCGTAAATCCTGCCGAAGCCGCCAAAAGGCATTCCCGAAAATTGCGCGTAGATTTTCATTTTCGGCATAACTTTAATATAAAAATCAATCCCCAAAGTTGGAACGGGTACAAAATTTTTTTCGTCAAAATCTTTCCAGCAAATCCCGGTTACGCCGTAGCTCCATTCAATTCCCGTGCCCATCAGTGAAAAAATTTCGTTGTTGACTTTCAGTTTTATGTAGTCAAGATTATTTTGAGTGTCAACGCGGTTGTAGTCCACGAAAAAACTTTTGTAGCGAAAAATTATTTCATTTTCATTGAGCCGCGCCTCCACGCTTAAAGGCGGCTCTTTTTTCTTGAGCCGTGCGAGTGCCTCTTTCAAATAAAAAGGTTCTTCGTCTTCAGCCTGCGCGAAAACATTTGACGGCAAAATTAAAAGCGTCAACAAAAATATTCTCAAAAAGTTTTTCATTTTTTAGCGTCCGTGTTATAGATATTTTTTTCAACAAAAGTACTTACGCGCTTTGTAATAATTTTAGTCGTATCGTCCAAAGATTTTAAGTAAGCCTCATCGCTTGCGTCGTTGTAACCTTTTTTCGGCTTGCTGCGTTTTACGGCTTGACCGACAAAATTTTTTCTTGCGATAACTGCGCCGCTTTCAACTTCGACAATCTGCATATTTACCGCCGTGCAATAATAAAGCCTCAACGCGCCGTGAACTCCGCTGTAAACTCCAACGCCAAAATCGCCGTGGCTGCCAATTCCAATTCCTATACCGTTGCCCAAGCCGAAATCTTTATCAGTTTCTTCAGCAGTGCCGAGCCCCAAAATTTCACAGCGAATCACATATTGCGCGCCCATATTCCAATACAAATTTTGATTGAAGGGTAAATCTTTTGTGCTGAAAATTATAATATCGCCAACATCAGACGCGCCTGCAACTTTCAAAGTTTTTGATTCTGCCAAAAAATTTTCCGCAGTTGGATTAACTACATTGAAAAGTTTTTTTTCGTTAAGTTGGAAAATTAATTTGTCGCGCAGGATTTCCGCAGTTTGAAGTTCAGAAAAATTTGTGGCGTCAGTAACTTCAACCGCAATTTTTACGCGCTCGTTTATTGGAATTTCGGCAGATTTTTTCTTTGCAAACGCCGCGCACGGAATTATTAAAATCGCCGCCATTAAAATTATTAAAATTTTTTTCGTCATTTTTACCAGTCCTTTTTCAAATTTAAAATCCCTACTCCCTACTCCCTATTCCCTACTCCCTATTCCCTATTCCCTA
>JAFSZS010000031.1 GCA_017455645.1 Selenomonadaceae bacterium
AACTGAATAGCCTGCACCTTGACCATTAGCATAAAGATTTGCAGTAGAATCAGATACTTTCCATTTGCCTTTTTCATCATATACTTCAGCCAAAGAAGAAGCAAGGTTAGTTTGTGTATCAATAACAAGTGAATAATTTTCAGCTTGAGATTTTAGTATGTATAAAGTAGTATCTGAATTAAACTCCGCAACAGAGAGAGTAACTTCTGTAGTAGCTCCTTCAACTGCCGTACTAGTAGAAGCACTAACATAGGTGGAAAGATTGTTAGTTGAAATTGTGTCGGGAATGTTGAGGATTTTAAATAATTCTGTTTTACTGCTGTTCTCATCTTCATAATAATAAGTTGCAGATGTGTAGGTATCTGATAAATCTTGTGCACCCGATTCAAGTGCAAATTTCACACCAGATTCAATAGTCCAACTATATCCTGCCATATGCACATTCTCCCCTGCTAAAGTTTTTAAATTAACAGCATCTTCAAATGCCTCTCCCATATCGCCACTGGCTGAAGCAATAACTTTAATTGCCGTTGAAATTGTGTCCCATTGGTCGATATTTGATATGTGAATAACTAAATTATTTTCGCCGGTACGTGCAACTTCAAAGTCACCGTTTGTCAAAGTTGCGCTACCTGCTGAAGTGTCGGCGTTTTCTATAATAAGACCGTCTGTATCTAAATCTGTAATGGTAATTTCTGTAACGCTAGCAGAAATGGAAATATAATCTGCGTCTGCGCCGCCGGTAATTGTAACATTTTCTTCTGTAACCCCAAATGTATCACTACCTGCGCCGCCGTCAAGACTAACTGCGTCTGCGTTTGCATTGAGTGTATCATTTCCGCTGCTGCCAACAAGTGAAGTACCGGAACTTGCCGCTTGAGCATAAGCCGCGCTCTCAAAAGTAACTGCGTAATTCTTGGAATCATTGACTGTAACAACCATTGAATTGTCTTGACTTGAGTTAATGTAGGTTGAATGAATTGTTACAGCTGTATCGGCGATTGAAATATTGTCGCTGGATATTTCAGAATTTACAGTGGCGTCGCCGGTATTTAAGTTGGTGATTGTAATTAAATCGTTGCCGCCGTATTTTTTGTAAACTGCTGAACTATCGCTACCAACATACCAACCGGCAGTCAATACCAAGGCGTCTAAGTTGGTAGCCGCGTCATCGTCTATCGCTTGAACGCTGTCAATATCATTAATGTTAAAATCATCTAAATCTGCTACGCCGTTGATAACCTCGACGCCTTCCCAGCCTGAAGTATCGGGCGCGCTTGAAAAGTCAATGGTAACGTTATCGAATGAGTTATCGAATGTAAGTTTGGTATCGGTGACATTCAGTGCACTGCTTGTAACTTGACTGAGGAAGATAATTTTTTGAATATTGCCAAGCGTACTTGCGTTAAGCGTGATTGCGCCGCTATTTCGATTGTCGAAAACGAGAACTTTATTTTCGGTGTTGTCGATTGTAGCAGTTGTTTCACCGCTGTCGTCGGCTATCATTTGTACGGTAATTGCATCTGTAGAATTTTCTTCAGCAATGTCGGTTGTGAAGCCTGCGTTTACATTTACAATGCTGTCCGCCTTTGCTTTGACTGCAACATTATTGCTGTTGACTGTAAGGGTTGCCGCGCCGCCTGCTGTAAAGTCAAAAGTAAATTTGAAAGCATTAGGATCTTCACTGTTATAATTTGAATCTTTGGCTATGTTTTCAGAATCAACAGAAATAGTAATTTCATCAGCACCGATTAAATCAGCCGGAACAGATATATTTGTATTAAATGCGTAGTTTTCATTATCACTTGAATAGATGCCTGTTAATTTTTGAACATTTGGGGTATAGTCTGCTTGGGTAGTGTCGGGGGCTGCGACGCCTTCCAAAGTCCAGAAAACATCGGTGCGTGTATCTGTAGCAGAGTATGTGATAGTTGTATAATTGTCTTGGTCAACAGTATAACCCTTAGAATGTCCAATACCTCTGCAAACGTACTTATTTTTTTCACTGCCTGTACCGGCTTCAAAATTGAGTGTCGGATCATCATAAATGTTAGCTTTATCAACACTATCAGCTAATCCAAATTGATACGTTGTATATCCAGTTGTTGTTATGGTAATGCCGGTTGCAGGCACGGCTATTTTATCTGATATGTCGGCTTTAAGTATAATTTGATTGCCATCGGATTTAAATTCAAGGGCGGCTGTTACATCAGCGTCGCTAGTTTCTGCTGTAAAGCCTGTAACCTCTATAGTTTTTGCCTCGTCTAAGCTATTTATTGCGTTGTCTGCGTATTGATACGTGCAAGTATATTGGTTATTTGTCGGATCACCAACTGATAAACCATTAATTACGTATGGCAAGGTATATGTTGCTGTGCCGTTTGATACTTCCCAAGTGTCGCCGCCGGAGCCGCCTTCAGTTTCAGGTACAACTGTATATCCGGAAGGGACTGAAACTGTAAATGAGTCTTCGTCAGTTAAGCCAGTGAGATAATCATTTTTGATTGTAAGTGTAGTACCATTTAAGCAATCAGTACCAAATGCAATAGCCGTTTTTGTATCAGAAACAGTAGTTAAATCTTCAACTCTAATCAAAACTCCCTCTTCTGTGCCGTCGCCGTATGCAACTACGCTATCACAATACCAATAATTGTAGCCCGTTGAATCATCACTGCATATGAGGCTCAATAAATTGCCGGAATATGTGTCGTTGGTAACAGTAATTTCTGCAAAAGTGCCAGCTAATTCAGAATTATTCGCCAAATTCGATGCAGTAAGTGAGACAGACCAGCCACCGTCAATAGTGACATTGCCCAAAACAAGATTGTTATTTGTCATCGTGATAGCGGAGGGGTGAACATCGTTAATCAATGTAATTGTAGCAGGCAAGGATGCACTGTTGCTTAATGTAAGCGAAGTGGATTTAGTACTATCCTCATTTGCAAAAGTCAAGCTAGCCGGAGTACTCGCTAATGTTGCGCTGGAGCCGTCATTGAGTGTTATAGTGCCGTCTAACGCGTCAATTGTTGCGCCGCTTGCATTAACATTGATTCTACCATTTGCAGCAATGACATTTGCACCGGTACCGCCTTCATTGATATTAACTGTAGCTCTGGTAGCACCGCCACTTTCAGTACCTTCACCGACAGTAACATTTGCTGCATTAATATTTATTGTGGCACCTTCAGCATTATCGATTTTAACGCCGCTTGCATTAACATTGATTGTATCAGTTGAACCGGTAGTAACCTCTGCTCCGTTTGCAACACCATTAGCTATTGTAACTGTTATTGGGCTTGTGTTAGAAAAAACGAATTTGTCAGTTGCCGCGGCACTTACAATGGTAATATTATTTCCGGTAATTGTACTATCTAAATAATTATCCAAAGTAAGAGTGTTTTCATCATAACTGAATAATTCGAAGTCTTCGTTCTCGTCAATAAATGGAATGCTGTTATCCTCCCAATAATATGAATCTTCAGTTAAAGTAGGATTGCCGTCAATTGCCCAAATTGAATCTGCAATATTTAAACCTTGAATTTCCCATTGAATGTCTCCGGTTATCGAGTAACTTTCTTCAGTACTTGAATAGCTACCGTCAGCATAATATTTTAGACTGGAAGCTGTATCTCCAGCTGCAGGAGTATAAACAAAAAGTCCCATAGAAATAACCTCCCAATAATTGTTATCATCCTTGAACTTAATAAAATCTGTTAAATCGTTGCCCTTGAAAATTGCGCGGTCGCTGCGCGCAATTGTGCCTCCTTTCTTCATTGTGTAAGTATAGTCGCCAATGGTAATTTTTTCGCCCGCGTCGAAATCCTCAAGAGCGGTTATCCCTCCTTCCTGTACCGAAATAATAACACCATCTGTGTTGGTAGTGCCGGCGGTGTAAGAAACAGCTGTGGCAACTGTATTGTGCAAGGTAAGGCTGCCTGTAAGAGTAAATTTTCCTGCGTATACAGAGCTTGATTCGTTATCGCCGACGTAAATGGTTGTATCGTTATTTATATCGAAATTGTAAGATTTTTGGTTAATTAAAACTTCTTCGGTAATTTCAGCGTAATCGTCAGAATTTCCTGCAAAAGTGAAGGAATATCCCGCGCCGCCGGTAATTTGGATAGTATCAGCCGCGTCTGAAACTAAATCTGCGCGAAGTGTAATTTGATTGTTGGTTGAATTGAAAGTAACCGGCTTGTCAGAATCGCCAATCAAAGTTTCAACGGTGTAATCGTTAAGGCTTAAGCCGGAAATGGTAATGTAAGGAACAGCGGAACCTTGATAATAATAAAGATAATCTCCGGAAATAAACCAGCCGATGTAATTTTCTTCAATCCAAAATGATTCATCTTCCAAATTGGCAAGCAAAGACGAATCAACGCTTGTGAAAATTTTATTATCGCTGGAACGCATAATGTAGTCGTTAATCTTTGTGTAGGTAACTTCGCCGATTGTAATACTTTCGCCGTTGTCAAAATCTGCAAGGGAGTACAAAGCGCCCTTAGATATGGTAATTTGTACACCGTCGCCTGTTGCAGAAATAAAAACACCTTTTCCGTATTCAAATGCTGTTTCCTCTGCCGGAATGACGTATCTTACATTGTTTATTGTAATTGTATATTGTTCGTCGATATCGTAAGTGGTAACAGTATCATTTGCGCCGAGATTGTTAAAAACAGAATTTGCGGCAACGTTAGAAAATTCTACAGTGTACTTTGCGGTTGAATCTTTTGTATAATTGACAGCCAAATATTCGCCGCCGGTTAATTCGCCGGTTGTTTCGTCATAAGTTCCTTTGAAAGTATCGACTGTAATTTTGCCCGTGAAAAATTCTGAAGCGTCAGTACCGTCTGCATTGACAACGCTTAAGCTTAAATTTTTATCTGCGTCGAAAGTTGCCTTGACGTACATTTTGCCTTCAAGCGGCGCGGTGTAACAGTAAGCGTTATCTGCGATTGTAACTGTATTATCGGCGGCAACTTCGGCATCGCCAATCAAGAAATAAATTTCTTCGGCAGGTTCCCAATTTTGCCATTGGAAGTTATCCACATTAGCCGCGTCCGCCAAAATTTCATAAAGATAATTTCCTTTGTAGTTGCCTTCATCTTCTGTATCCGGCTGGTAAATTTCCATAAAATAAAATTCTTCAATGGAGTTTTGCAGATTGTCAAGGTAAATGCTGATAGAATCTACAACTTCACTTGTATCTTGGTCAAGGTAGGCAATATCAAGCTGATTGTTGGCAGAAGAATATTGCGCGTAGTTGACATTGTAGAAAAAATAAAGCGTGTCTTGCGAAACGTCAAAATCTGTGATTGTCATATAATCGGCAGTATTTGAAGCAACAATAAATACATCTTCGCCCTCGCCGCCGGTAACAGTATTGTAAGTGCCGTAATTATAAAGTTGGTCATTGCCCGTGCCGCCGTCAATGGTATGATTGGTGCCGTAAGCGTGAATTTTATCATTTCCCGCGCCGCCGTCAATGGAATTGCCGTAAGCGTCTCTGAACATTCCTTGAATATAATCGTTGCCGTCGCCGCCAAGAATGGTTGCCTCTGCGCCGCCATGATAAATAAAATCATCGCCCGCGCCGCCGCTGATTGAAAGGCGTTTGGACCAACTGCCGCTAATGTAACTTTCGATATAATCATTGCCTGCGCCCGCGTCAATGGTTGCATCGTTGCCGGAATAATTAATTGAATCTTCGCCGCCGCCGGTAATAACTTGACTGCTTACATTGTGAACGCCGCCGCCGTCAACAGTATTTTTACCTTCGCCCGCGTCAATCGTATTGTAGCCGCCGATAACACTGACATAATCTGCGCCCGCGCCGCTTTTAATTGAATTGGAATAACCGGAGCCGTAAATTGAAACATTATCAGCCGCCGTTAAATCAGCCGCGCCAACTGTAAAATGACTGCCGATACTTTCAATTTTCCAATCGCCGCCACTGTAAGTGATATTCTGCTTAATTCCACTTTCAGCAGTGTAAATTAAAGTTGTTGCAGTTCCAACAGAAATATCATCTGCAGTAGTTGTAGCAGTTTGAGTTTCGCTTGTGCTGTTGTCAATGTAAAGCGTACCGGTTGTATTTTCGGCAAGATTGACAGCGGCAGAAAGGGAGGCAAGCGGTAAAGCTTCACTTTCGGCGGCAGTTTTGGCAAGCCAACGCAGGAACATATAACCCGCCGCGTAAGGATAAGTACCATCGCCGCTTGCAACTTGTGAAGAACTTGTCAAGGTCAAATTTACAAAATCTGAAAGGCTTTTAGTGCCGTTCATAAAGGCGAGCATTTCGTTTTTGCGGTTATCGTCCACGCCGTGAGTTAATTCAGCCATACCTTCCTTGATAAACATTGGAAGGTAAGAAAAGCCGTTAATATTTGCGCCCATAATAGCGTGGGTAAATTCGTGCGCCAAAGTCCTGTCCAGATAACCCGCGCCGTCGTTTGTATTTGTGCCTTCGCCGTTATAGTCGTCATAATTTGTAATATCGCTGTAATAATTATTGTTAATGACTAAATCTAAATGGCTTGCTTGTCCGGAAGCGTCAGAAGTATTTGCAACATAAGCAAGCGTGTTACCTGTGCCCGCCTCAAAATAAACGTCAATCTGATTAACGGTCGCGCCCGCGGTTGTAAAGCCGAGATTGTAAGAATTTTCATTGAGATTGAGACTTTCTGTAATCCACCATTTGTAAAGCCCGGCAAGTATAACTTGTTGGTAAGTCGGTAAACTGCTGAAATTTTCTGCTGTAATTTGTGTAATGTTATCGCCGTTACGTTCGCCGATAATTCTTACTTTTAAGCCGTTCGTTTCAAAGTAAAGATACCCGTCTGAACCGGTTTGTAATTGAGAAATGCTGAATTCCGGCGAAACTAATTTTTTACCGGTTATTTCAGTTGTAACTTCGCCCACTTTAATATTGGAAGTTGAATCATTGAAAACAGTTGCCCGTGTAGAACCTGTTGCTTTATAAAAACTCCCGTTAGCAACTTCATTAGTCCCACTTGAATTATCTACCGCTTTTTTAAGGTCAACATTAACTTCACGCGTTAAATTTGGAAAATCGCTTACAAGTACAGTATCTGCTACAGTTTCATCTGTCGGCTTATCTGCAATTAAAGCCGCTAAAGTTGTTGTTGAAGTCGTTGTTCTTTCTCCGGTATTGCTGCTTGTAAAAAATTCTACCGCAAAATCTGTAAGGTTATCACTGTTTGTAAGTCCAACAAATGAAAAAGTCCCGCCGTCTTCTGTTTTGACTATCAAGCCGCCTTCTACAAAAGTTGCACTTGTAACAGTCATATCGTCTTCAATTTTCAAAACTTCATCTGACGTTAAATCGCCGATAACCGCGCCTTTGGTATTATAATTGGTAATTACAAATTCATCTGTGCCGCTTCCGCCATAAAGTGTTGCACTTTCTCCCCACGATTCTAAAGTATCATCACCTGCTCCGGCATAAATTGTATCTTCACCTTGCGCAGCTATGTTATCGCCCGATTCTGTGCCTTCTACCAAATATTTTCCGTCTATCAAAGTATTAATAGTTTGAGCACTTTGCGTCTTGGCTGTATATTTGTAAACCGTGGTGTCAGTTTCAGCCATTGTTTCTGGAACAATATCATCTTTGTTTATTTCGGTAGTAGAAGTACCCGCGTCTTTGCCGGTAATTGCGCCGGTATCGTCATTGCTGATATTAATCCCGCAAACATTCAAAAGTTTAGCCGTTGCGTCATCGCCCGTTGCATTGTTGCACGCCGCAATAAATTTTGAAATGGCGTCGTCAATACCGCTGTACTGCGAACAAGTACGAATTGCCTCATCAAGTGCTTTTTTTGCAATTTCGGAGGTATCCGAGCTTGTATAACCTTGTTCATTGAGTACCTTCATAAATTTTTTAATAACATCCTGTTGAGTCGCCATAACTCTTCGCTCCTTCCCCTAGAAAAAACAATCCCTACTAATCGGTACCCCCCCCCTTTTTTTGGGGGACGAGGCAATAACTTAATTTTGGCTGAATTATACACTAATTGAAAAATAAAATAAAGCCGCCCAAATACAAGGCGGCTAAAAAAATTTTGTGGCTGTATTACTTTTGAGTTTGCGTCAGTTGTTGGTAAATAAAATTTTGAAGACCAATACCGCCATCTATTGCCATTTGTTTTGTTAATTCTTCGTGGTACATATCGCGCCAAATATCCATAGCGTTATCATCGCCGAAAAGAGTATCTTTCGGTACGGTTTTCCACATACTGTCATACATCATTTTTAAAATTAAACCTTCGAGTTGAATACTTGCGTCTTTAATATCTTTGTTACGCTGCGCGATTTGCTCTTCAGTCATGACGCCGGACTTTGCGGCTTTATCAAGGCGTTTTTGCGCAGTTTGCAATTCAGTTTGAAATCTGGATTCTTTGCTGATAATTCTGGAGCCTTGTTGGGTGGTGTTGGTAGAGTTCATGCTCGGCATTAAAGTAGAGCCTTCAATTTGCATTTAAAATCACTTCCTTTCAGATTGTAATTTGTAATTATTAAATTTTGATTAGAAAAATTCTTCCTGAATCAGATAATTTCCAAAACGGCGTGAATTGCACCGGCAGCCTTCATAGCTTGCAAGATAGAAATGCAATCGCGCGGCGTGGCACCGACAGCATTTAACGCGCCTACAATGTCATTGATATTGGTGGTAGGCGGCATAACGATTGAACTTGAGGGTTGCTCTTCAACGTCAGTTTCATTTGTAACAGTGCGCATTGTTCTGCCGTAAGAAAAAGGCGCGGGTTGCGAAATATCAGTTTCACGAGTAACACGAATTGAAAGCCCGCCTTGAGTAATTGCGCATTCGTCAACAGTAACATTGCCGCCCATTACAATAGTACCGGTACGCTCATTGAAAACAACTTTTGCAACGCTGTCCGGGATAATTGATAATTCTTCAATCGTGGAAACAAATTCAACAACATTGGAGCGATAATAATTTGGAATGTGAATATCAATTCTTGCAGGATTGGCGGCGTGCGCAATGGAGCCGTAAGCAGAATTAATAGCCCCTGCAACTCTTGTAGCGGTAGTAAAATCTGCTATTGCAAGGCTAAGGGAAATTTGCCCTTGCTGTCCAATTTCGTCTTCAACAGTGCGTTCAACTATTGCGCCGTTGGGAGTTGTACCGACGGTCGGGAAATTTTTTTGTGCGGTATTGCCGGAGCCGTTACCTGCGATAAAGCCGCCTGTTGAAACGGGACCTTGAGCGACGGCGTAAACTTCACCGTTGCCTGCGCGAAGTGGCGTTTGTAAAAGCGTGCCGCCTTGAATACTTTTTGCATCGCCCATTGAACTAACGATAATATCAATGTTATCGCCTTCACGAACAAAGGGCGGCAAAGTAGCAGTAACCATAACCACGGCGATATTTTTATACTTTATCGCTTCGTCAGTATCGACAGCAACGCCAAAAGTCCTAAGCATTGAAGCGGTTGAACTTATCATAGGTGTAATTTTGTCTGAATCGCCCGTACCCTGCAAGCCGACAACCAAGCCGTAACCTACAAGTTGGTTGTTGCGCACGCCTTGAACTTTGGCAATATCTTTAATTCTTGTCGGCGCGGATTCTGCAAAAACGGTTGTGCTTGTAAAAGCAATGCAAAGAATCAGCGTTAAAATTGTAAATAACTTTTTCATAGCGAACAACCTCGCTTAAAACAGGAAATTGAAAATTTGAGTTAAAATACCTTGACGTTGTTTAGCGTTCAAAGGTCCTTTGCCGTCGAATTTAACAGTAGCATCGGCAACTTTTGTTGAAGGTACTGTGTTGCTTGAAGTAACATCTGCGCGACGAACAATCCCGCGCAATGTGATTTTGTGCTCATCACGATTTTGCCAAATGGATTGTGTACCTTCGACAATCATATTATCGTTGGGCAAAACTTCAACAACTGTAACTGTGATTCGCCCGCTGAATCTGTTTGTATCTGTTGCACTGCCGTTAGCTTGAAATGAATCAGAACCGCTTGCACTTGCCGCCGCCAAAAAGTGGAAAATTCCCGTACCTGCGCCAAGTGAAGTACTGCCGGATTTTGAATTTGCGCGGGATTTTGTGGCAGTTTGAGTTGTAGATTCGCTGATAATGATCGTCAAAATATCGCCAACATCACGCGCCTTTTTATCTGCGAACATTCCCCAAGTATTATCAGCCCAAAGAGAACGCGCCTCAACATTTGCGCTTGCAGTCAATAAAAAAGCCGCCGTTAAAACCAGTGTCAATATTTTTTTCAACATTTTAAATAATCACCTCCAATTTTTTATGTTTAACAAGTCGGCTTTTCTTTCTTTGCAAAGAAAGAAAACCCTACCAAAAGAAAGAAACTTCCGACCCGCTGAAATCACATCACGTGATTTACGCGGGCGGCGTCCATCCGTGGACGCCGTGTTTCAGTTTAAACAAAAAATTTATCCCAAAATAATTACATAATTACTTCGACTGTACCGGAATCAATAACTTTTGCAGATAAAACTTTTTTTGATGTTTCATTTTTGACTTTGATAATTTCGCCGATACGCCCGCGCGTCAAGGTAATTCCTTTTGCGCTTGCCTCAATTCCTTTGTAGCGCACGATAATTCTTACAGGCGAATTACTGCTGACAGCTACAGGTTGCTGAAAATAATTTGCGCTTATTGGGGAACCTGCGCGAATAACTCTGTGCGGTACAAGCCCCACAATTTCTTGTGCGTCTTGGATATATTCCGTGCGCCCGTCAACAGAAATTTCATCAAGGCGAAAATCAGCCTCTGTTACAGGAGTTTCAATTCTTAAATCGTGATTGGCAACCAGTGCAAAGTCAAAAACTTTCACAACTACGACAAAATTAACATCGCGGTAAATTCTGCCTCCGACAAAAATTCTAGCCTTAACAGGTGTAACACCGGTATAATTTACCATTGCTGAAGGCACAGAAATTTTTATATCAATGACGCCGTTTGGCAAATTAATATCGGCAAGCGATCTTAGCAGGGTAATTTCTCTGCGCCTGGTTTCGCCTTTCGCCGCCAAAAGATTTTCAACTTCAGTAACTGCCATTGCTTCAAGTTGCCCGCCCGGCACAATCTGATTAGCAAAAACACGCGGCGCAAAATTCATAAAGAAAATTACAGCCGCGATAACAATAACTTTATTCATTTCAGTAAAGCGTCAATTAACGCTTCAAGCCGTTGGCAATTTCAAGCATTGCGTCAGAAGTTGTAATTGCCTTGGAATTGGATTCATAGGCGCGTTGTGAAACAATCATATTAACCATTTCTTCAACGATTTGCACGCCGGACATTTCCAAAGTATTTTGAGTTAAAACGCCCGCGCCGTCCTGTCCAGGTGTACTTTCGACAGCATCGCCGCTAGCCGCCGTTGCCAAGAATAAATTTTTTCCGTAAGCATAAAGACCGGCAGGATTTGTAAAGCGCGCAAGTGTAATGTTTCCAATTTCAGTTTGTTCACCGCCGGCTGGAGTATCTGAAACAACGCCGTCGCTGCTTATTACCAAAGTGTCAACACTTGCATTTTCGTCAAGCGTAATGTTGGGGATAAGTAAAAAGCCGTCGCTTGTAACAAGGCGGCGGTCGGAGTCAATTTTAAAAGAGCCGTCGCGCGTGTAGGCGGTTGTACCATCGGGAAGTTGCACTTGGAAAAAACCTTCGCCTTGAATACCAACATCAGTAGGGTTATCTGTAGTTTGAAGTGGACCTTGAGTAAAAATTCTGTTGGTTGCGGCAACGCGCGTACCTAAACCAATTTGCAAGCCCTGCGGATATTGTGTACCGCTGCCGGAAGTACCGCCGGCGTCGCGCAGTGTTTGATAAATTAAATCTTGAAATTCGGCACGAACTTTTTTATTGCCGTAAGTGTTGACGTTTGCCAAATTGTGAGCAACAACGTCCAAATTTTTCTGCTGTGCTACCATTCCTGAAGCCGCAGACCATAATGACCTCATCATAATGAAAACTCCTCCTAAATTTTTGCAAAAAAACTTCCGTGTAGCAGTATTTTTTCCTGAAAAATATATCGTCAAAAAAAAACTTTGCCTTTAATACAAAATTAGGCGAACCTGTTACAGTCCGCCCTTCCTTGAAATATTTTTTATGGATAATTTATTTTATTTTTTTATGTACTTTCTTTTTCTACAGCAAAAAAGAAAGTACCAAAGAAAAGTGCCGCCGCCCGCTCGCGCACAATTCGTTGGTTAGTTTGCAAACGCGTAAAAATTTCTAAATTTGACAGCGGCGCAAATGTGTTAGTGAAGTGCAAAAGCGGGCGGGTTTTCAATTTTTTTTCAAAAATTTTTTTATTTACGCAAATTGAGTTGTGCAATAATTTCACGATAACGAGTAATATCTTTTTTGCTGAGATAGCTCAAAAGGCGGCGGCGTTGACCTACCATTTTCAACAAGCCGCGGCGAGAGTGATGATCTTTTTTGTGTTCTTTGAGGTGCTCGGTAAGGTATGCAATGCGCGCCGTCAAAAGTGCAATTTGAACTTCAGGGGAGCCTGTATCGCCTTCGTGCGTGCCGTATTTTTTTACAATTTCTTCTTTGTCGGTTTTGTTTAACATTAAAAAATCCTCCTACAAATTTTTAATCCCGTCAGCAAAGTCTGCGCCGGAGTTTCGACAAACTGCGCCGCGGTTTTTGAGTACAAAGTTTAACATACTAATTTTTATATTGCAAGTGCTTAGCCCGCGCCTGCCAATTTCCAAATAGTCTAATATTTTGTTGACGCAAAAAGATAAATTTGTTAAACTTTAGTCAAAATAAAAAACGAAAAGAAAGGAAGTTAAGCCGAAAATTTAAGGTGTATCATAAGATTTTTGAACGCAGAAAAATTCGGCTCTCAACCTTTTTCCGCAGTTTCAGAGCGCGGGAATTTTAATGAGGTGATTAATGTGGCTTTAATTAACATACCAAAAATTAGAAATTGCATTAAGTGCGGAAAAATTTTTGCGGCTATGCACGGCGAAAAAGTTTGCAAGGACTGCGTACAAAAAGAAAAGGAATTTGAAGAACAAGTTATAACTTATATCAGAGAAAACCCCGGTAAATCTGTAAAGGAAGTTATGGAGGCAACCGGCGCGTCTGATAAGTTAATGAAGCGAATGATGCAGGACGGAATTTTTTCCAACGCTTCTGTAAATCGCGTTGAAGGTGCTACTTATCCCTGTATGAGTTGCGGGCGTCCAATTACCAGCGGTACTTATTGCATGGACTGCCTAAGCCGCCTGCGCGACCAAACCAAAAAAGCTGCCGAACGTATGCAAATTCGTATCAAGGAAGACCCCAATATGTCAACGATTGAACGCCTTGATAAAATGGCTGAAAGAGAATTTGAACGAGAAAACCGAATTAACGGAATGCGGCGCGGTAATTTTTCTAAGGGAATGTTCAAAGACCGTTGAGGCTGTATGATTTCGGACTTATTAAAAAATTGTAAATTGTGCCCCAGAAATTGCGGGATTAATCGCACTGAAAAAATTGGATTCTGCGGAGCCGGCGAAAAAATTCGTGTTGCACTTGTAAGCTTGCATAAATGGGAAGAGCCTTGCATTTCCGGCGAGAACGGCGCAGGTACAATTTTCTTTTCGCACTGTAACTTGAAATGTGTTTACTGCCAAAATTTTAAAATCAGCAGCGAAGGTTACGGTAAAGAAATTTCTGTTGAAAGGCTCGCAGAAATTTTTCTTGAACAACAACAGCGCGGCGCAACCAATATTGAACTTGTGACGCCTACTCATTACACGCCGCAAATTTGCGCAGCTCTCGACTCTGCCAAAAACCGCGGCTTAAATATTCCGATAGTTTACAATACAAATGCTTATGAAAATTTATCGACGCTCGACTTGCTAAAAAATCGCGTCGATATTTTTCTTCCTGATTTAAAATATTTTGACGATGACGCGGCTAAAATTTTTTCAAACACGCCAAATTATTTTTCTGTTGCAACTGCCGCTATTCAAAAAATGTTTGAACTTGTCGGCGAATGTAAATTTGATTCTGCCCAAAATTTAACCCGCGGCGTTATCGTTCGTCATTTAATCCTGCCCAATTTTCGCCGTGACAGTTTTAAAATTTTGGATTGGTTACAACAAACTTTCGGCGATAAAATTTTTATCAGCTTGATGAATCAATATACTCCGATTTTTCGCGCAGATAAATTTAAAAAGATTTCTCGCCGTCTCACTAAGTTTGAATATAAATCTGTAGTGAATCATGCGATTGAACTCGGCATAAAAAATTGTTTTATACAAACTGCGGGAGCTGTCGGAGAAAATTTTATTCCGAATTTTAATTGCGAAGGAGTCTGATATATGAATGTTTAATGATTGGTCGTTTCCGCTCAAATTACAAGGGCTTATCTCGACAATAGGATTTTCCGATATACTGGAAATAATTTTAGTAGCAATAATTTTTTATAAACTGTACAAAGTTATAGAAGGAACTCGCGCAATAACTTTGGCGAAAGGAATTTTTGTATTATTCTTTGTAAATTTTTTGTGCAGTACATTATTTAATTTACCGTTGTTATCATGGTTATTTGA
>JAFSZS010000032.1 GCA_017455645.1 Selenomonadaceae bacterium
GTTTCAGACCCCGGGCACATTGAAGGCAATGTGGTTTTCACTTACCTTGACGCTTTCTGCGAAGATAAAAAAACTGTTGCCGAAATGAAGGAACATTACCAACGCGGCGGCTTGGGCGATGTCAAAGTTAAAAAATTTTTGCTGGAAGTTTTGGAAAAAATTTTAACGCCCATTCGCCAACGTCGCGCAGAATATGAAAACAATCCCGCCGAAGTTATGAAAATTTTAAAAGCCGGTACTGAAGCTGCAAACGAAAAAGCAAATGAAGTTTTGCGGCGCGTCAAAAGTGCTATGAAAATTAATTACTTCGATTAAAAAAAATCAGCCGTTCCAAATAGGAGCGGCTTTTTTGTTGCAAAAAAAATAGTCCGTCGCGCAGAATATGAAAACAATCCCGCCGAAGTTATGAAAATTTTAAAAGCCGGTACTGAAGTTGCAAACGAAAAAGCAAATGAAGTTTTGCGGCGCGTCAAAAGTGCTATGAAAATTAATTACTTCGATTAAAAAAAATCAGCAGTTCCAAATCGGAGCGGCTTTTTTAGTGCAAAAAAAATAGTCCGTCGCGCAGGACGAACTTTTAAAAAAACTTTATGCTGAAATTGCGTTGACTTTAAGAGTAAGTCTGGATTTTTTACGAGCCGCGGCGTTTTTGTGAATGGTGTTGTTGGCGGCGGCTTGGTCGATGGCTTTATAAGCAGCGGGCAAAAGTTTTTTGGCTTCTGCGGCGTCATTATTTGCAATAGCAGCAAGTACTGATTTTTGAGCTTTTTTCATACGGGTTTTTTCGGCAACGTTACGCTCGTGGCGTTTGGCGTCAACTTTAATACTTTTTACTGAAGATTTAATATTGGGCAAGTTAAAAAACTCCTTTCAAATTTCGTAAAATAATTTAACGCGGGAAAGTTTATCACAAAGGCTTGAAAATTGCAAGGGAAATTTGATTTAAGTTGAAAATAGCAAATTTCGATATAGTAAACGTAATTAAGCAATTTTAAAAACAATGGACGTAAAATAATACAAGGTCAGACAATCAGCAACAATGACAAGGAGCGTCATAGAAATCTGACCCGTCGGCAGAAATTTTGCCGAATAAAAAAAAAGAAAGGTGATTTATTATGATGCGTTCCCTGTTTTCCGGCGTTTCGGGTTTAAAAAACCACCAGACACGCATGGACGTTATAGGCAACAACATTTCAAACATTAACACAATCGGTTTTAAATCCAGCCGCACAACTTTTTCAGATATGCTTTCACAAACGCAAACCGGCGCGTCCGCTCCAAGCAGTACTGTTGGCGGTACTAACCCTAAGCAAGTTGGTCTCGGCTCCAGCGTTGCTAGTGTCGATATGATTTTTACAGACGGCTCGGCGCAAGCTACCGGCAAAAATACAGACGTTACTTTGAATGGTAACGGGCTTTTTGTTTTGAAAAACGGCGATTCAAATTATTATTCACGTGACGGCGCGTTTGAATTTGATACAAACGGTAATTTTGTTTTGCCCGGCAGCGGTCTTTATGTTCAAGGCTGGAATGCAGTTGAAGGCAATTTGAATACCAACGGCGCAACCGAAAATATTATGGTAAAAAGCGGGCAAACAATGGGCGGTACTCAAACTACAACGGTTGACTACAGCGGCAACGTCAATTCAGCTGATCCTACGATTATTGGAATTACCTACACTTCAGGCGGCGGCACTGCTGACCCCGACGCTTGCATTCAGTATAAAACAGTAAACGAAGTTAGCGTACGTAAGGCTTCAAATTTCACTTATGACGCCCGCACCATGGCAGGTAATGTTACTCTTCAAGATTCTGACGGAAATGAAATTGCCAATCCTGAACTCGTTCATGGCGAAGTTTACGCAATTACCGGCTCCAATTCCGAAAAACTCGAAGGCTATACCATTGGCAGAATTGATTATTCAATAGATAAAGAAGTTACATTGATTGACGGCGACCAATCCGTTACAGTTGTTTTATCTGACGGAACAAGCCAAACTTTTACCGATGTATCAGTTGGTGAAACTTACACCTTGGGCGCAACGCTTGCCGAAACTTTGCATTACGATGCAAGCACAATGGAAGGCAGCTCTGACGCCACAATTACAAAACTTACCGTAAGAGACAGCTCCAAATCTTATACTTATCCTTCCTCAATAAGCTACAACGCCGGCGATATTGTTAAGGTTACTTACAGCGACGGCAGTATGGAAACTGTAACAAGCGGCGCGTATTCCCCCAGTGTTGACGTTCTTAATACGGTAAATGTTGACGGCGTCAATATCATTGCGGCAACTTTGACTTTGAGCGACGGGACAAGCCGTAAAGTTACCAGCGGCTTTTATGAAAGAAATCACAGCGTACCAATTACCCCGGTTATTACAATTTACGATTCAGAAGGCAACGCGCACGCCGTTTCAGTCCTCCTTGACAAAGACAGAAACAGCGACGACGAAAATATAAATTCTGACGCCCTGCAACTTGCAAGAGTTGTTAATGAAGACGGCGAAGCTATCAATTATGATTCACTGGTTAGAGTTGTTGACGAAAACGGCAAAACTTCATATCGTTACACGCTTACAGACGGTACTACAGATACAGTTGACGCCGACCAAGTCAAATGGGATAACCGCTGGAGAGTTTATATGGCACCGGGCGAAGGCAAAGCAGGTCCTACTTTCCAATTTTCGCAAAGTGAAGACGACGGCTCCACAACTGCCGGCTACTTAAATGTTGTTATGGATGACGAAACAGGCAACCCCTCAAGCGGTTACCCTTCATACATTTATTTTAATGAAGACGGCTCCTACAGTTCGGCGGCAACCAACGGCACTTCGCTTTATACTCTTTATTCAGACGGTAACGGCGCCTCGCCTACAACTTCTTCAATCGGCTTTGACAGCGTTACTCAATACGCCGGCAATACCACCGCTTACGGCGTTTCAGACGGCAATGCTTACGGCGTTTTGCAAAAAGTTCAAATTGACGCTTCAGGCATTATCACAGGCACTTATTCCAACGGCGTTATCCGCAACGAAGCGCAAATTGCCGTCGCGCAGTTCGTCAATACAGGCGGTCTTACTAAAGTTGGTACAAGCATGTATCAAGAATCCAACAACTCCGGGCAACCAAATATTAAAACCGTTGACGCGCTCGGTCTTTCAATTACGCCTTCATCTTTGGAAATGTCAAATGTTGAGCTTGCCTCCGAACTTGCCGATATGATTATTACTCAACGCGGTTTTCAATCCAATTCCAAGATTATTACTGTTGGCGATGAAATGCTTGAAACTATCGTCAATATGAAGAGATAATTTTTAAAATCTGCAAAAAAAAATTGCCCGTCGAATTGGCGGGCTTTTTTAGTTTGCACAAAATTTTTTACAACAAGCCGATTTTATTTAAGTAGGTAAAAATTCCGCCGTCTTCGTTTGAATCTGTAACGGCACTTGCAATTTTCTGAATTTCGGCGGGCGCGTTTTTCATTGCTACACTTTGCGGAATATACTGCAACATTTCAGTATCGTTGTAATTGTCGCCGAATGCCACAGCCTCTTCAATCTTCAAATTGTAATGTTCCAGCAAAATTTTTATACCGGTTGCCTTTGAAACGCTTTTATCCATAATTTCCAGCAAATGACGCGCGGAGCGTACCACGTTTAAATTTGGAAATTGTGCGCCCAATTTTCTTTCCATTTCTTCGCAAGTTGGAGGCTCGCACATTATCAAAATTTTGTTGGGCAGAATATTTTCACTGATTAAATTTTCAAAATTTGCGGGAGAAGTTGACGCTTGCGTAACTTTTATTTCGTACTGAACGTATTTATTTTCAAGGTCAATTTGGCGGACGTACCATTTGCGCCCCGTGTAATAATTTACCGCAATATCTTTCCAATTTCTTTCAATCACCGGCAAAATATTTTTTGTATCGTCAATCGAAATTTTTTTATCGTACAAAATTTCTTCAGTTTCAGTCAAAACAAGCGCGCCGCTGTAGCTGATAACCGGCGTATGTGGTAAATTTATTCCGTCGGTAATTGGGTAAATCGCTTCCGGCATTCGCGCAGATACAAAGGCAAATTTTATCCCCTGCGCGAGGATTTTTTTTATTGCCTTAACGTGCAATTCTGAAATGCTTTTATCGTGCTTTAAAAATGTGCCGTCAATATCAGACAAGATAATTTTAATCATGAAAACGCCCCCTTAATTATCACTTTGCCAAATTTGCCCGGTTAAAACGTCAATGCAAGAAATTTTACCTTCAGGCAAAAAAGAGCCCGTGTCCATCAAGGTAATTTTGTTTGGCAGTTTTACGGGAAAAAATAAATCGCGGTTTTCGAGCCCTTCCAATTCGCCCAAAAAAGAAGTTGGAGTGTGCCCGCAAACTACTTCAGCCGAGCCGTTATAATCGTTGTAAAATTCTTCACGTATCCAAAGTAGCGATTCATCAGTTTGCTTTTCCAGCGGCAAATTCGGTTTCAAGCCGGCGTGTACAAAAATATATTCCTGTCCTTTGATTGTCATTTTGTGGTAAAGCGGGCGTTCGTAAATGAAAGTCAACGCTTGCTTTAAAAATTCGGGGTGGATTTTACACCACGCGTCAATTTCAGCCTTTGTGCGGTTGCCGCCGTTGGGAAGCCAAATTGTAGATTCAAAAGTTCCCAAAAGATAATAAAACAACATCATTTGTTCATGGTTGCCGCGCAGGACGACGACGTTTTTTTGTTCGCTCATTTTCATTGCCCATTGCAAGCAGTGTAAATTTTCCGTACCTCTGTCGATATAGTCGCCGAGCAAAATTAAAAAATCTTTTTCCGGGTCGAAGTTAATTTTGTTAAAAACTGAAGACAATCTGTCAAAACGCCCGTGAATATCGCCGAGCGCAAATATTCGCCTGTATTCCATAAAAAAATCGCCTCAACTTTTTAAATTCGTTAAGACGATTATAACATATTTATATCAATTCGCAAAAAATTTCAAAGTTGGTGCTTGCTGGGGGACTCGAACCCTCGACCCCTTCCATGTGACGGAAATGCTCTACCAACTGGGCTAAGCAAGCAACTTAAAACTGCTGAAAAAATTTTCCTATATAAAAAAAAAATTTTGGTGGGGCTGACAGAACTCGAATCTGTGACCTCCTCGATGTCAACGAGGCACTCTAACCAACTGAGCTACAACCCCGTGTCTTTCAACACAAGCCGTATTATAGCCGCTAAACTTTTGATTGTCAAGAAAAATTTTTAGTGTCTAAAATTGTAATTTTTTTTCATTTGAATTATACTTTAAAATATTTTGCAGATTTTTTGGGAGGTCTTAATTTTGAAAGATGTTGAAGTGGAAAATCTGAAACCGGGAATGATTTTGGCGCAAACTGTTACAAATGCTGAATTTGTTGTAATTATTTTGGCTAATACCGTACTCAACAATAAGCATATCCTCATTTTAAAAAATTTGCAAATACCAACTGTACCAATCAAAGACGAATTTGACTTGAGCAAACTTTATCAAATAGCAATTTCACTAAGCAATAAAACTTCTTCCTTTATACAGGATTTTGAGAAACTCGGCAAGCTCGCCAAAAAAATTTATGACGAAATAAAAATGGGCGGAAATATTAAATCTGCCGTTTCTGTACTTGTTGCAAAAATTTTACCAATGGCTGATAATCCCGCGTCAATCAATTATCTTTTTGAACTTAGCAACTCAACGCCGGAACTTTCTTATCACGGCGAAAGAGTGGCGATTTTTGCCGGAATTATTGCAAAGTGGATGAATTTTGAATGGGAAGAAATACGCACGATTGTAACCGCGGCTTTTCTGCATGACGCCGGAAAATGTAAATTCCCCGTGCAATTTTTAATGAAACACCCCGCGGATTTACAGGGCGTCGAATTGCAACTTTACAAAACGCACTGCCAAACGGGGCGTGATATTTTGCAGAATTTAAATTTTGAAGAGCCAATACCGACGGTTGCTTTTCAACACCACGAATATATGAATGGTACGGGATTTCCGCTCGGTATTCGCGGCAAAAATATGCATCAGTTTTCAAAAATAATTGCGGTTGCCGACGCCTACGACAGATTAATGGCGGAGCGTCCCGGCTTTGTCAAGAAAACGCCCTTTGACGCTTTAAGCTTGCTTGCCAAAGAACAGTATGCACATTATGACCCGTTTGTTTGCATGCCGTTCATTACCACGCTGAAAGATCATTTGATAGGCTCGCACGTAACTTTAAGCGATGGGCGCGCGGGCAAAGTTATTTTTTATCCTAAAGATTTTGCGTCGTTGCCGGTTATTGAATTGGAAGACGCAACCGAACTTAATTTGAATGAAAACCGCGAGCTGCTGATTGTTCACTACGATATTACAGGCTAAGATTTTTGTTGACGTAAGAAAAATAAATTTGGCGCATTTCGGCTTGAGTTTTGGGCGCGCTCCAAAGTTCGCCGATTGAACTTTCACGCATTGCCGCGGCTAAATGCTCAAAAAGGTCGGGAAAACTTTTGCCAAGTTCGGCGATAAGATTTTTTGTATTTTGGCGGTTGGTATTGCCGTCGAAAGGGCAGGGCGATTTTACCACGGCGAAATTTTTTTCTTTGGCGAAATTTTTAACTTGATATTCGCGCAGGTAAACGAGCGGGCGAATGACTGTAATATTTGTGCGGCTTAGAAAAGTTTTTGGAGTAAAAACCGTAAGCTGTCCTGAATAAAGCAAACTCATGAAAAAAGTTTCCACGGCGTCGTCCAAATGGTGCGCGTAGGCAACTTTATTGGCTCCAATTTCGTTTGCAATTCGATTAATGGCGGCGCGGCGAAAGTAGGCGCAGGTAAAGCAAGGATTTTTATTACAGGCTTGAATTGCAGAAAAAATATCCACGTCTTCAATTTGGTAAGGAATTTTTAAATCTGCGCAAAAGTTTTTTAAATTTTCGGCGTTGGATTTAAAATTGTCGTCGAAATTGGGATTGATTGTAACCGCGGCAAGTGAAAATTTTTTTTGCGTGCGCTGTTTCAAAGTTGCAAGCGCGTAACTTAAAAGTAAACTGTCTTTGCCGCCTGAAAGTCCTATCAAAATTTTATCGCCGTCTTGAATCATATCAAATTCAACAACCGCCCTCATAACTTTGCTGAAAATTTGTTTCGGTAAAATTAAATTCAAAATAAATCCGCTCCTTGTGCTATAATATTTCCACTACTCCCTATTCCCTATCCACTATTCCCTAAATTTCGACTGGAAGGAGAAATTTTCTTTGGACGTTGTCCCCATATTACTAAATTTTTTGTTGGTAGCATTTTTAATTGGTATGAACGGCTTTTTTGTAGCGGCTGAATTTTGTTGCGTAAAAATGCGCCCTTCAAGGCTTGAAACTTTGATACAGGAAGGCAACAAGCGCGCGGTCTACGCCAAAAAATTAACTGACGAACTCGACGAAGCTTTATCTGTTACGCAACTTGGAATAACTTTGGCATCGCTCGGCTTGGGCTGGGTAGGTGAGCCTTTCGTTGCAGAATTAATTTTGCCGGTAACTCAATCTTTCGGCTTAAATGAAACGCTCGGTCATACAATTTCATTTGCGCTTGCCTTCACTCTGATAACTTCCGTGCATATAATTTTGGGCGAATTAACGCCAAAATCGCTAGCCATTGCAAGTACCGAAAAAATTTTGCTGTCAATCGCCCTGCCAATGTTAATTTTTTGGAAGGTTATGTATCCTTTCGTAATTATGCTGAATGTAACTGCAAATTTCGTTTCAAAACATTTGGGCTTGCAGGCAAGCGGCGAAGGCGAAGTTGCGCACAATCCCGAAGAAATTCGGCTGCTTATGGAAGAAAGCCACAAACAAGGCTTGGTTGACGATACAGAAGTTGACTTTGTGGACAACGTTTTTGATTTTACAGAATTAAGCGTTCGTGAAATTATGGTGCCGCGTACAGATATGGTCTGCCTTTACACAAATAAAACCTACGAAGAAAATTTGCAAACAATGCTTGAGGAACAAATGACGCGCTACCCGATTTGCAACGAAGATAAAGATCATATCATTGGATTTTTGCACGTCAAAGATTTAATTTCTTGGCGACTCAAGGGCAATAAACAGCTTAAACCAAATTTAACAAAACTTGCAAGAAAAGTTTTTGTTGTGCCTGAAAGTATGGATGTCAGCGTACTTTTGAAAATGATGCAAAAAAATCGTTCGCAGTTGGCAATAGTTGTTGACGAATACGGCGGGACTTCCGGAATGGTTACGATTGAAGATATTGTAGAAGAACTTGTAGGCGATATTCAAGATGAATTTGACGAGGAACGCTCCGAAATTGAAAAGCGCGATGAAAATTTATTTTCCATTGACGCCAAAATGTTGCTTGAGGATTTGGCAGATGAATTTGATATTGAAATTGAAGATGAAGACGTTGACACGGTAGGCGGCTGGCTTACTGACAGAATCGGCGGCGAGCCGCGCGTCGGGCAAACTGCCTCTTTTGAGGGAAATACTTTTTATGTTGAGGAAGTTGACGGCGTGCGAATCACAAGAATTTTGTTGCGCCTTGCGAAAAAGGGAGTAGGGAATAGGGAGTAGGGAGTAGTGGATAGAAAAGTTTTTACTATTCCCTACCCACTACCCACTATTCCCTAAAATCGACCGAAGGGAGTTTTTCAGTGAATATTTTAAATTTTTTTCGAGAAGATTTAAGCGAAATTTTGGGCGTGTACTGCGATGAAGAAAAAATATTTTTGGCGCGGCTCACTGATAAAATCGAAACTGCCGAAATTAATTTTGAAATTGTTTTAAATGATAAAACGCCCGTAATTTTCCAACTTGCCGAAAAAATTAAAATCGCCTGCAACCAACGCGGCTGGAAAATTTCAAAAATAGGATTAAATCTGCGCGAAGGTACGGCGGCAACTTTTCAAACAGAATTTAAAAATATCCCTGAAAACGAAATTGAAAACGCGGTAAAAATTTGGGCAGTTGCGCACGTCGGCAAAAATCCCCGCTACACTTCAGTTAAATTTGACGACGAAATTTGGATGGCGGCACTTCCCGAAAATATCGTTGATGAATATATTTCCGCCTTTGAAAAAAATTCTCTGCAACTTTGCGCCCTTACAACAATTCCCGCAAATTCAATCAGTGAAGACCGCCCGCCGACTCCGTATAACCGCGCAATTTTCGCTGCTGATATTGTACGCAACAAAAAGCCGCCCAATATCTTATCTGAAAAAATTTTCACGTGGAATATCAAAAAAATTTCTTTGACGGCGGCGGCTGTCTTTTTTATTTTGCTTGCCGGTTTTTCTGCAAAACTCGCGCAGGACTTTTATCGGGCTTCCACGCGCGCTGAAACGGCTCAGGAACGCTTCAACGAGCAAGATGATACATTTATACTCAAAAATTCTTTCGACGCCGCTACAGCCAAATTAAAGCGGTTTAACGGGGTAATTTTTGAGCAGGATATTAATTTCAAAAAATTTAACGCGCTGGTAAAAATTGGCACAATCGCCGACAATAAAATTATTCTGAACAAAGTTAAAGCGTCCAACGAAATTTTGGAACTCGAAGGAGTCGCAGAATCGCCGGACGCCGTGAAAAATTATCTTAGCCGATTAAAAAATTCCGTTTCGTCAAAAGTCAACTTGAAAAATTCTACTGAAAATGACGGGCAAATTTTTTTCTCAATCAGCTTATCTTACCCTAGCTGAAGTTTCCAAATCCCTAAACAAATCATTGAAAACATTGTTATTTATTACGGCTCTTCGCGCAGCACTCGGCGGGTTAAGACTTTGAGTATTTGCAATTTTGGCTGAACTCATTGAATAGTGAAATTCGCTGTAGTAGCCTATAGTTTCCATTAATTTTCTTTCTTCGTCGCTGATAACAATTTTGCCTTCGGCGGCTTCGTCAAGTACGTTTTCTGCATAAGCGCGCATTACCGGCGTAAAATCTACAACCGCTGTTAAAGTTGAATTTGTACTTTTATCAACTGTCCACGTGCAAACTATATCTGTTTTTTGAAAAGCACTTTCCAAATGGTGGAAAAATTTTGCTTGCTCTGCAACTTCTTCAGCTGAAAGTTTCGTTGTATCTTGTTGCTTGCGGTATTCTTGCAAACGTTCAGCCAAATACTGTCCGTCCAAAGTTATATTAAAAATTTCCTGTACTTCAGTATCGCGGAAAATTTCTACATTTTTGACGGCGTTTAAATTTTCCTCAAGAACTTTAATATCATTTGACTTCATGGCGTCTGCAAAATACGCGGGAACATTCGGCATTACAAATTTGCTCCATTTGTTATTGCGTTGAACGTACAACATCATTTCGTTTTTTAAGTGCGTCATGTAGAAAGGCATATTGCTGTTTGTAGTTTGGTTATTTGTGGGATTCGTGTACTCCCAATTAATATTGCCGCTCATTCTCATTGAATTGTCGCGCAGGATTTGCCCTTGACTGTTAATATCGGCGTGAAAAGTTGTACCGAAAAAAATAATACTTTGATTGAAAGTGCGCACTTCATTTGCCAAGGAAAGATAAGCCTGTCTAAATTCAAAATTTGCGTCGTCGTCGGGCGCAGCCGTAACATTGTTTGCGCCGAAAAATAAAATACCGCTTGCCGCAACCGCCGCCAAAGTTTTTGACAACTTGCGGCTTTTTAATTTGCTTAAAAAATTCATTTTAAACCCTCCAAAAATTTAATCGTTACGGATAAAATCCCTAATTGTAAGCTTGCGTTTTGAAGAAATTTCACGAATAGAATCGGGCGTCATCGGTTCGCCCACGCCCGCCATTGGTATTTCAATCGCACTTTCTGAAGATATAATTGCACCGTCAGGCGATTTTAAAATAATCTGCAAAATTTACATTTTTACTGTTAATTTTATTTTAAAATCAAAAATTTAATCGTTGCGAATAAAATCCCTAATTGTAAGCTTGCGTTTTGAAGAAATTTCACGAATAGAATCGGGCGTCATCGGCTCGCCTTCACCCGCCATTGGTATTTCAATCGCACTTTCTGAAGATATAACCGTACCATCGGGCGATTTTAAAATAACTTCCAGCGTGTCGCCTTCGTGCATTGGGTCTGCAAAATCTACGTCTTTACCATTAACTTTTATTTCAAAGCCAATTCGACTTTTTGGATTCGGCGGCTTAAAATCTACCGCCAAAAGTGCGTCGCTAACCGTAATATCCCGCTTTTCAAATTTTTTATATTCAATCCGCGCGCCGTCGTTAATCAGCGTGTTTAAATTGCCGGGTCTGCCGTTAATCATTAAATCCACGTCAGAAATTGTCGGTACAAAATATTCATCGCCGGAATAAATTATTCGCACGGACGAACTTAAGCCGGAAATATTCAAAACGTCAGCAACTTTCGGCGTGTCATTCGGTAAATATTCTATAACGTCGCCGTCATGTACGGGCAGTGAAAGTTTCGCCTCAATTTCATTCATTAAAATTTTTGGCGTGCAAACGTAGCTTAAAGTTTTGCCGTTCAATCTGTAGCGAATTTTTTGCCCCGTCGGAGCGTAGCCGCTAAGCCGCAAAACTTCACCAATAGTTGTGGGCATTGAAATTCTTATATCGTCATTATCTTGCAAAACGCGCGTCATTAAGCTGACTTCGCCGTTTACAAGAACTTTCGCCTTAATTTCTTCTTCGACGCCGTTAATTTTAATTTTGAAACTTGGTAAATCCGGCAATACATCCTCAACCTTAAGCACGGGCGTTACACCGTCCGCGCCGCTTTCAACTTGAATATGACAATTATTTTTCAGCGGCATTTCAAGGCTTGCCTCTTCGCCGTCAACAGTCAACTTTGCAACTTCGCCCATACTGCCGGGATAAAATTTCTTTTCGCCTTCAATGAAAACAACCAATCCCAAGCCGGGCTTGCCGTTCAATTTTCTAAGTTGTACGCCGACATTTAAAAGCGCGTCGCCTACCGTTAATTGTTGGAAATGGAAAAGTGCAAATTCTTCATTGTTGATATAAACCGTCAAAAAATGCAAAGTGTTAATCGTGGCGATTTTCAGAATACCGAGCGGCGTTACGGCGTCCGGCATAAAAAGTTCGGTAGGAATATTTATAATTCCGTCAACAACATTTGGCTTGCGAATACCAACGCGCATTTCGGGCATATTCATAGCCGCGGCAACGTGTTTTGGTAAATTGGGCGTCAAGGAGCCGCCGCCTACCAACATAATTGCTTGCGGCGTTTCATTTATGTTCAATTCCAAAATAGTTTTTGCGATTGATTCAGCCAAATGTTTTACAGTGTCGTCGATAGCGTCAAAAACTTCTTGCGCGGTAAGCGTTTGCGTCATTCCCAAAATATCTGTAAAAGTTGCATCTTCGCCGCCCGCCGCCTTGCGTTTGACAGTTTCGGCAATGTTAAAATCCAGTAAAAATTTTTGCGAAAGTGTTTCTGTAATTTCATCGCCTGCTATTGGCACCATTCCATAAGCGATAACCGCGCCGTTTTTCGTAATTGCAACGTCAGAAGTTCCCGCGCCAATGTCAACCAAAACTAAATTCAAATGACGCATTGTCGGCGGAATCAAAACATTAATTGCGGCGATAGGCTCCAATGTCAAGGCGCGCATTTCCAATTCAGAATATCTTAACGCACTTTGCATTGAGTCAATAACTTGTCGCGGTAAAAATGTTGCAATGACTTTGACTTTCGCAAGCCGCCCGCGCTGTCCTACCAAACTTTTTAATCTGATACCGTCCAGCTCGTAACTAATGACGCTGAATCCTACGCAATAATAGCTTGTTTCTTCGGGGATAATTTGAGAATTTGCAAGTTGACTTTGCGCGGCTTGTACGCCGGTAAAATCCAAATTGTTTTGGTGTTCAAGGGTAATAATCCCGTGCATTTCCAATTCAGCTTCAGCAGTCATTGTGTAAAGGGCGCGTCCTGCCGCTGCAACTGCCGCGCTGTTGAGTTCGCCGACTTTTTCTTCGAGTTTGTGTCGAA
>JAFSZS010000033.1 GCA_017455645.1 Selenomonadaceae bacterium
CCTCAACTGATATTTTGGCGATTGATAAAGCTTGTGTCGATTTGGTTTACGCCGCCCCCGACAGTGCCGACTTGAAAGAAAGAATCGAAAGTCGCGCAGGTTTACGCCAACTTTCGGCAATGAAAGAGTTAAAAATGGGCAATGATACTTACAATTTAATTTCAATCGATTAAATTTTTTGACTTTTGACTAATTGACATTTTAAAAATATTGCTGTAAAATCTGCTCTGTAAAAAAATTCAAGATTTTAATTGGAGTTGATATATTATGGCAGGAGAAAAATTTACAACAAAGGCTACTCAAGCAATACAGGCGGCGCAGCAATTAGCGGCAATGAAATATCACCAAGAATTTAATTCTGTACACTTAATGTTGGCGTTGGCGAAAGAGCCGGAAGGTTTACTGCTGACGATTTTTACTGATTGTCAAACAGATTTGCCAATGTTGAAAGTCAAACTGGAGGCAGAATTAAATAAAATACCTTCAGTCAAAGGGCAAGAGCGATTATCAATGGGCGTAGACTTGGCGCGGGTAATCGGCAAGGCAAACGAATATTCAAAGTCAATGCAGGATTCTTATATAAGCACGGAGCATTTACTGTTGGCGTTGGTTGCAGACGGCAGCGCGGAAGTTCAAGCTATTGCAAAAGAATTTAAATTGACGCGGGATAAAATTAACGATTCAATCAAGAAAAATCGCCGCCAAAATGTAAATTCTGAAAATCCAGAAGAAGTTTATCAAGTTTTGGATAAATTTGGCAGGGATTTAACTCAAGCCGCTCGCGCAGGAAAACTTGACCCCGTTATCGGGCGTGATGAAGAAATTAGGCGCACGATTGAAATTTTAAGCAGACGCACTAAAAATAATCCTGTTTTAATTGGTGAGCCGGGCGTCGGTAAAACTGCGATTGTTGAAGGGCTTGCTCGGCGAATTGTAGCGGGCGATGTTCCCGAATCACTGAAAAATAAAACTTTGTACGCGCTGGATATGGGCGCACTTATTGCGGGCGCAAAATTCCGCGGCGAATTTGAGGAACGTTTGAAAAGCGTACTTGCAGAAATTGTTAAATCTGACGGGCAAATTTTACTTTTTATTGATGAAGTTCATACAGTTGTTGGCGCGGGCAAGGCTGAAGGCGCAATGGATGCGGGCAATTTGTTAAAGCCAATGATGGCGCGCGGCGAATTGCGCTGTATCGGTGCAACAACTTTGAATGAATACAGAAAATACATTGAAAAAGATACTGCGCTTGAAAGACGTTTTCAGCCTGTTATGGTAGGCGAGCCGACAGTTGAAGATACAATTACAATTTTGCGCGGCTTAAAAGAACGTTATGAAGTTCATCACGGCGTAAGAATCCGTGACGCGGCGTTGGTTGCGGCGGCTACACTTTCTGACAGATATATTTCAGACAGATTTTTACCGGATAAAGCAATAGATTTGGTTGACGAGGCGGCGGCTAAACTTCGCACAGAAATTGAATCACTTCCCGCGCCTATCGACGAAACACGCCGTAAAATTATGCAGTTTGAAATTGAAGTGCAAGCTCTCAAAAAAGAAACTGACGCGGCGTCCAAAGAAAAATTAAATTCTATCACGGCAGAAATTGAGACTTTGCAGGCTCAAGAAAAAGTCCTGCGCGACAAATGGGAAGCCGAAAAACAATCAATCCTGCGCGTCCGTGCGATTAAAAAAGAAATTGACGAAGTTAATAATCAAATGGCGGCGGCTGAACGCGCTTACGATTTACAAAAACTTTCTGAATTGAAATACGGCAAACTCCCCGAACTTATGAAAACTTTGCAAAATGTTGAAAAAGAAATTGCAGAACATAACAAGGGCGAACGCCTTTTGAAGGAAGAAGTTGGCGAAGAAGATATTGCAAAAGTTGTAAGCCGCTGGACGGGTATTCCAATTACCAAAATGATGACGGGCGAACGTGAAAAACTTTTACACCTTGAAGATACTTTACATCAGCGCG
>JAFSZS010000034.1 GCA_017455645.1 Selenomonadaceae bacterium
AGTGTCACGGTAATTGAATTAAAAGCTTTTGACGGTTGCACAAATTTACAAAAAATTACATTGCCTAATAATCTTACAAGTATTGGCGGCTGGGCGTTTAATTGTTGCTACGAATTGCGTGAAATAAAAATTCCCGCCTCTGTTAAGTCGATTGACGATTATCCCTTTTTGAATTGTGAATTTTTGAGAATTTATTATCCCGAAGGTTCTAATCTTGAAAGTATTTTGTGGAAAGGCAACAATGCGGAGCTTATTCCTTATGAAGTGGACAGCAATAATTTTGAAAAAATTTTAAGTAACAAATATACAAGGTGGCATTTTTATGACGGTACACTTACAATCAGCGGAAATGGCGAAATGGAGGATTATTCTAGTGAAATTACACGCTGTCATGCTTATATTGGTGAAATAGAAGAAGTTATAATTGAGGAAGGAATTACAACTGTTGGCGAATATGCTTTTTATGAGTGTGAAAGTTTAAAGACTATAAGTTTGCCAAAATCTATTACAGCCATTAAAGGAAGTGCTTTTGATAATTGTTACAATTTAAAGGAAATAAAATTTCCGATTAATCTTAAAATTATTGGTAATGCTGCTTTTTCAGGTTGCGAAAAATTAACAACGATTATAATTCCAAATAACGTAACCGAAATTAGCGGACATTCATTCAGTTATTGCTATGGTTTGACAGAGATAAAACTTCCAGATAACCTTAAGTCTATTGGTGATATGGCTTTTTATGAATGTAAAGGTTTAACAAAAGTAATAATTCCTTACGGTGTAACAGAAATTGGCAACGATGCTTTTTGCGGTTGCGAAAATTTGACAGAAATTACAATTCCTGATTCGGTTATAAGAATTGGCGAAAATGCCTTTGAGGATTGTCCACATTTGAAAATAAAAAAAAGAAGGTTTCAAAATGAGTAAAAAAATTTTTTACAGATTAACAGCTTTAATTTTTATAGTGACGCTGATTTTTTCAAGTGCAAGTGCGGAGGGAATTTGGCGGCTCGACGGCGAAGATTTAAACGATTTGCCGCGCAATTACAGATTTATGGAAGATTTAAATATTTCGGCAAGCGGTCAGCCTTCAATGCAAAGTTTGTTGGTACTTTCAAACGAATTGAAAAATAAATTGGCGGGCGACGGCAATATTTACATTGTTGACCTGCGCGAAGAATCGCACGGCTTTTTGAACGGCTACCCTTGCAGTTATTACATTGAAAAAAATCTTGCAAACTTTTTCACGCCGCGCAACCAAATTGAAAGTATCGAAGCTGAAATTTTTTCTGATATGACAGGTGCGCAGGTTAATTTAATTCCACTCGGCAACGAAGACAAAAAACTTTTCAAGCCGGTAAATATTTGGGTAGACTTTGCAACTACCGAACGCGCCGCAGTTGAGGCTCTCGGCTTAAAATATGTGCGCTTCCCTACAACCGATATGTACTTTCCAACGCCGGAAGTTGTGGACGAATTTATATTGTTCGTGGCGAATTTGAAAGAAAATGACTTGTTGCACTTTCACTGTCAAGCCGGGCACGGGCGCACTACAACTTTTACCGTTATGTACGAAATTTTAAAAAATCCCGAAAAATCTTTTGGCGATATTTGCAGAGGACAAGCCGCGGTCGGCGGTACAAATTTGATTGAAAGAAAAGCCGGCAATGATTATTATTCTGAAGCTCATAACCTGCGTACTGAAAATTTGCTTGAGTTTTTTTTCTACGTGCGCGGCGTCCAACGTGAAGAAATTGGACTTTCTTGGAGCGAGTACATCGCCAACAGAAAATTTTAATCAGCAAAAAAATAAAACCTTGGGGATTGAAGATTTTCCTCAAGGTTTTTAGTTTGCAAATTTTTAAACGGCGGGGATAATCAAAGTAAAAGTGGAACCTTTGCCGAGTTCACTTTCAACCGAAATTTTTATATCGTGAATATCTGCAACCCAACGCGCAATAGTTAAACCTAAGCCGCCGCCGCGTACGTTGTCAACTTCTGAAACTCTGAAAAAGCGTTCAAAAATCTTATCCAATTTTTCTTGCGCAATTCCAACGCCGTTATCTGCAATGCTTACAAAAATTTTCCCGCCGTCAACTTTGGAAGTTACGGAAATTTCTTTATTGTCGGGGCTGTACTTTACGGCGTTATCAAGAATTTTTCTTAGCATATCCAAAATTAAATTTTCGTCGCCAAAAATCCGGGCGTCGTCATTTTGCACAATTTCAATCTGATAACTCGGCGCGACACTTTGAATAAGTTCAACTGCGTTGCTGATAAGGTACGCCAAATTTAAATTAGTTTTGCTGACTTCCTGCCGGTTTTGGTCAATGCGCGAAATGAAAAATAAATTCTTTATAATACTGTCCATGTTGTGTACAGAATCTAAAATTGCATCCGTCATTTCGTCAAAAATGCTTTTATCGTCGAAGCCGTATTTTTTTAAAATTTCAGTTGAACCCAAAACGGCAGAGGCAGGATTAATCAGCGCGTGCGAAGCGGCTACAACAAATTCCTGTTGCTTGTCAATTTCGTCCTGTATCCTGTCAAGCATATCATTAAAAGTTTTGGCAAGTTCGGTAATTTCGTCATTGGACGCCGGAATTTCAATTCGCCCGCTCATTCTGCCAAATGCAATATTTTGGGCGTGCGCAGTCATTGTTTTTATCGGCTTTAAAACTTTTCTGCTTGTGAAGTGTCCGACGGCAACCGCAAATATAATTCCAAATAAATCCAACAGCAGTAACATATTTTCCAATTTATCAAGCAAAACTTTTTCTGAAGTGATAGTCCTAAAAAAATACAGCGTGAAGTGCTGCTTTTCAAAGGAATATTCAGATTTCGCACGGTAAATTAATGCGCCCTTGTACGCGGCAACTTCCATACTTTCATCAGCCAAAATTGAAGGGTCTTTCAAAATATTTTCGTTAAAATCTTCGTTTGTAGGGTAATGGGCGTCGCTGTCAATTAAAATATTTCCCTCGTCATCGACAACCCGAAGTACAACGCCCGCAACCAACGGCTCGTGAATTGAACCGACTTTGAAGGCGTGCGTATCCTGCGCGAGCGTATCCATAAGATTTTGAACATTTGTCATACTGTGTTTGATTGAACGGCTTGCAGGTCTGTAAAGCGCGTAAAAAACGCCGAAGTACATAACCGCGTTGATAATCATCAGCAACAAAATAAAGCAGGCAATGTAAGTTACAGTGATTTTGGTTGAAATTTCCGCGTTGCGATACTTTTGTAGTATAATATCCATAAAAAAACTCCTTTGAAAAATTTGCACGGAGATTAAAAATGAATCAAAGAATTGTATCGGGCTTGCTGGGATATTTGACACTGTTTACAGGCGCGGCAATGATACCGCCTTTTATACTTGCAGCCGCGTTTGAAGAAATTGGAGGCGCGGCGGCTTTTTTGTTGTCAATATTTTTATGCGTTGCCGTAACTTTTGAGCTTGAAAGATTCGGCGGCTTGCAGGGCAAAGATAATATCGGCGTGCGTGACGGAATTGCAATAACCGGCTTAGGCTGGCTTTTAGTTTCGATTTTGGGAACCGTACCGTATTTGGCGGGCGGTTATTTAAATTTGGTTGACAGTTTGGTTGAATCTTTTGCGGGATTTTCCGGCACGGGCGCAACCGTTTTTGAAGACGTGGAGATTTTGCCTCGCAGTATTTTACTTTGGCGCAGTCTTTCAAATTGGGTCGGCGGCTTGGGAATTGTTGTAATTTTTATGGCGATACTTTCACAGCTCGGGCGCGGCGCAATGTTTATTCTTCGCGCAGAAACTACAGGACCTACCAAAGACAGACAAATGCCGCGTATTCGTGACAACGCCAAGGCACTTTTCAAAGTTTATGTAGGCTTAACCGTAATTTGCGCGGTAAGTTATTATCTTTGCGGGCTGAATATTTTTGCGTCGATTAACCACGCAATGACTACCATAGCAACCGGCGGCTACGGAATTTATAACAGCACGGTTGGAGAATACGGCAGCGTTCAACTTGAATACTGCATGGCTTTTTTTATGATAATTTCAAGCGGGAGTTTCGCAATGTACGCAACCGCGCTAAGAAACGGCGGCGGCGTCATTTTGCGTAACAGCGAATTTAAAATTTATTTATGGATTGTTTTTATCACCTCGGCGATAATTGCGGCTGATTTATTTTTACAGATGGATATGAGCGTTGAAAATTCCTTGCGCAGTGCAATTTTCCACGTTGCAAGCTTGAGTTCAACCACGGGCTTTGTTGCTGATGATTTTGACAAATACCCCCCAATCAGTAAAGCTTGTTTAATGTTGACAATGTTTTTGGGCGGTTGCGCAGGCTCCACGGCGGGCGGCTTGAAAGTTGCAAGAATCATTTTGCTTTTCAAATTTTTAAGTTCGATCGTGAAACAAAAATTACACCCGCAATTAATGAATCCCGTACAACTAAACGGCGTAACAATCGATAACGGCGTTGTTTACGGCGCGGCAAAATTTTTCTTTGCGGTAATTGTAATGGATATTTTATTTGCGTTTGTAATGATGTTTGACGGGATAGGATTTGTAAACAGCATTTCGGTCAGCGTTTCGACAATGGCAAGCGTCGGACCGGGATTTGGATTGGAAGGCGCGACCAGTACCTATGCACTTTTGCCGCCTTTCAGTAAATTGTGCGCGTGCTTTTTTATGTTTTTGAGCAGGCTTGAATTTTTTACAGTGCTTGTACTTTTTACGCCGACATTTTGGAAAAGTGCGCGCGATAATTGGTAAATATTTTTTGTATTTTTAAATGTACTTTTCTTTTCCAAAGCAAAAAGAAAAGTACCAAAAGAAAGTGCTTTTTCGCCCGCCGTACTGCCATCACGGCAGTAACCGGCGGCACCGCCCATCCTTGGGCGGTGTCTTTCTCACTTTAACCGATAAAAGTTCATTCAAATTCTAAAATTTTTACTGATAATAAAATGCGCGTTGAACAGAGCCGTAACCTTTTTCAACGTGCAAATAATATCGGGATTTTTTGTGATAATCTTCAACAGGATTTTTGCCGGTTTTTTCAGCATATTTTAAAGTGTTGGAAGCGTGCGGAGAAGTGAAGCCAAATAAAATTTTCAGCGGTAAAATTTTTCCGTGCCGCGGTAAAATTGAATCGTCGGCAATATTCAGCGGGTAATAATCCCTTCCAACTTTCACTAAAAGCATTGGAGCTTTTCCCTTTACAAAAGTTCCGCCCGCGGGCATTGCCAAATAATAATTCCCGTCAGCCAACGGTACAAAATTTTCTTCTTCGTCAAAGTAGCCGATTGAATCAGCAGAAATAATTTCTTTATGAAAACTGGGCTCGGCGTTTTTGTCTTTGAAAATTACCGTGAAAATTGACAGCACAAAAAAAATAACCGCCGCCGCCAAGTACGACGGAATAATTTTGGCTCTCATTTAAAAAATCCCAAAAGGCATACTCGCCGAATGTTCGGCAATATCTTTGATTATGACGCGTTCGGGCTTGCCGAGTACCCAACCCAACGCTTTTATTTCCGCGTAGGTTGAAAGTTTTAATTGATTGGTTTCCTGCGGCTTAAAGCAAAGTTCTTTGTAATATTCCAACGCTTGATTGTATTTCGCTGTAATTTCTTGTACCGAGCGCATTTTGGGCGGCTTTTTGTATTCCTTGACAACTTCAGCCAGATTATTTGCGGGCATTTCAGACATTTTGAATCATCCTTCCTTAGTGTTCCAAAGTTTCGCCTTGAGTACGTCATAATAATTTTTGTCAGGGAATTTTACAATTTTTGCAACGGAGCGGGATTTTCTTACAACAACTTCATCATTCGGTTGAATCTGAACAATTTCTTGACCGTCCAAAGTAACCATTAAATCACGATTCGCCGCAATTTTTATGCAAATTTCGTCGTCTTCACTTACAACCAACGGGCGCATTTGAAAAGTATGTGCGCAAATTGGCGTTAAAAGCAAGGCGCGAATTGTAGGATTTAAAATTGGACCGCCCGCGCTTAAAGAATACGCCGTTGAACCGGTGGGGCTGGAAATAATGACGCCGTCCGCCTTATAATCCATCAAGTGAGTATTGTTGACATAAGTACTTAATTTCAGCATACGCGCGCCGCCGCCCTTTGAAATTACCACGTCGTTAATTGCGTTGCCGACAAATCTTTCGCCTAATTCGTTGCGAACGTAGCCGCTTAATAAAAGTCTATGCTCCACAATGTATTCACCAATTAAAATTTTGCCGAGGCGGCTTTCCAATTCCGGAGGCTCAATGTCAGCCAAAAATCCCAAAGTTCCCAAATTAATTCCGCAAACAGGTATACCTTGTTCACGAAAACGGCGGCAAACTCCAAGTAAAGTTCCATCGCCGCCAATCGACAACGCCATATCAATATGCACTCTTTCGACGCACGGCAAGCCGTATTCTTCCTTGCGAAATTGCCGCGCCTCGGTTGCCGGCATTACCAAGCGCACATCTTTATTTCTGTAAAAATTAAAAATCCTGTCGACAATTTCACCTGCGCGACGCTTGCTCAAATTCGGGAAAACTGCAAGCTGCAACATTCCCGCGTCAATTCCAAAAACCGTACCAAAAATATTTTGTCTTGCCAAACTTTTCACCTCCAATCAAAAATATTTCGCAGATTATATCATTTACAAAATCGAATTGCTACATTTTTTAGAAATTAAAACGGTAACCTGGATATTAATTGTCTCAAAAACTAAAAATCGATTTTAAGGCGGGTCTTTTGGATTTTTAATATAAAGTATCGTGCGAAGTGTCAATCGACGCGCTACGGGCTTGTCAGGGCGTTTCACGGGCATTATTTTTACTCACATTCAAAAATATTTGCACAAAAATTTTGGCTGCCGGAAATTAAAAATATTCGCTTGATAATTGAAAATGAAACTTTAATGAAATTATAAATGTTCTGAAAATTAAGTTGACAGTTAAAAAAAAACGGTGTATTATTACTGCAGTTTTAGGGTTATCAATTATAGGTTTTTTAATATAAGGAGGTATTTTTAAATGGCAGTAAAAGTTGCTATTAATGGTTTTGGTCGTATCGGTCGTCTTGCATTCCGTCAAATGTTCGCAGCAGAAGGCTATGAAGTTGTTGCTATCAATGATTTGACAAGCCCGAAAATGCTTGCTCACCTTCTCAAATATGATACCGCACAGGGCGGCTACTGCGGCAAAATTGGCGAAGGCAAACACACTGTTGAAGCTAAAGAAAACTCAATCGTTGTTGACGGCAAAGAAATTATTATCTACGCTGTTAAAGACGCAAAAGAAATTCCGTGGGGCAAACATGATGTAGACGTAGTCCTCGAATGCACAGGTTTCTATACCAGCAAAGAAAAAGCCTCTGCTCACCTCGAAGCCGGCGCAAAGAAAGTTGTTATTTCTGTTCCTGCA
>JAFSZS010000035.1 GCA_017455645.1 Selenomonadaceae bacterium
AGATGAAGAGGATGGATTTTCCTTCCTTGGAAAACTCCTTCATCGTGGCCATCAGCGCGACAGCCGATTTATCCCGCGTATAATTGGATACCGATTCACGACGCGCCGCAATATGAAGTTGAACTTTTGAATCACCCGCCGCTGATTGAAAATGACGTGGAGCCGAGCGCGGACAGTTTATGGCGACAAACTACCGCCGACCAATCCAGTTGCTATGACGAATACGCCCGCCCCTACGCAGGAGCTTATTATTGGCGCGTGCGTGCGCTGGATGAAAATAAAAATCCTATTGGTACGTGGTCCAATTCAGAAAAATTTGTAGTGCAGGATTATTCGCAGGGAGTCAACGCGGCAATTTTGGGCGACAGTATTTCTCACGGCGGGGGCGCAGTATCATACTCTCCACGCGCTCTAGAGTACTCCTACGCAACGTTTCTGGACTTCCCTATAGTAAACCTTAGCCGGAGCGGAGACACCGCTTACAGTTCGTTACAGCGCGTTACAGGGGATATTCTACCTTTCCAACCCAAAAACTTAATTATTTCAACCGGTACAAATTCCCTGCGTGACGCCCGAATTTCGGCGGCTGATATTATCGGCGATTTACAAAAGATTAACAATTTCTGCCTTGAAAATGATATTCGCCCAATTTTTTTAACTTTAATGCCAATCAACCCGCCGAATATTTTGTACGTTTTCCGCACTGAAACGGACGAAAATTGGCACGAAAAACAAATTGCAGTCAACAGATTTTTGAGGCAACAGGAATTTTGCATTGACATTGAGCCTTACTTTTACGACAGCGCGGGAATGTTGGACAGTAAATTTTCAATCGACGGGATACACCCGGATTTGCGCGGCAAAATGTTAATGGCGGAAATTATTAATTTAAATCGTCATTTGTTAAAAAAATAGGAGAATCACAATGAAACGGCTGTCAATCACCAGAAAAATTTTAGTGTCGTATGTGTTATTAGTTGTAATTGTGGCAGCGTTGTCAGTTTTAATGATTCTGCCAAAACAAATTCAAGAAATGAATAAAAATTTGGAAGATTCGCTGTCAATAATCGCGTACATTTTGGCGCACGATGTCGAAGTTAGAGACGCGCTTGAAAAAGGCGGTTGCACACTTTGCCTTCAGAAAAGAATTGACGGGATTGCAGATATTACAAAAAGCACAATCGATTATATTGTAATTGCGAATACCGAAAACATTCGGCTGTACCACAATGATAAAAATTTGATTGGAAAAAAATTTGTCGGCGGCGATGAATACGATGCAATTCACGGCGTGCGCGATGACTACGTTACAACTTATCAAGGACTGCCGGATATTCAGAAACGCGCTTTTCATTCAGTGCGCAATGATGACGATGAAGTTATTGGATTCGTTATGGCTAGCACTTCGACGAAAAGCATTGAAGAGCGCAAGCGTGAAATTGTTGCAAGCGCGTTTGGTTTTCTTACAATTTCTTTGGCAACCGGTTTATTTTTGGCGTACGCAATTTCAACCAGCATTCGTCGAATTTTGCTGGGCTACGATCCTACAACTTTCGCGCAGATGTATTTACAGCGTGAGGAAATTTTGGACAAACTCAAGGAAGGTATTTTTGTAGTCAACGAAAATCAAAATATTATCTATAAAAATCTGCCCGCAAAATCTTTCATAAGTGAAAAAGTTTTGAAAGAAAATTCGCCGATTTACCCCGGCGCGGAAGATTGTTTCAAGTCAAATATAATTGTGCCGTGGTCAATGATTGAGCTTGAGGATAAATCTTTTTTGGTAAGTATGGTGCCGTTGCGCCCGCTTGAAAATCTTGACGCGGTTATGGTAATTCTGCGCAACCGAACTGAATTTGTAAACTTGACAGAGCAACTTACCGGCTTAAATCACATTATCGACGCGCTAAGAGCCAACACGCACGAATTTAGAAACAAGTTGCACATAATTTCAGGATTGTTGCAACTCGGCGAAAATGCGCAGGCTATGGAATTTATCAGCGAGGAAGCGTCAGAAAAAAACGGGCAAAATATTTTGAAATTGATTCAGGATAAAACTATTGCCGCCCTTCTGATTGGCAAGGCTAACCGCGCCGCCGAATTGGATATTGATTTTGAACTTCGCAGCGACAGCAATTTACCGGAAAAAAATTCTTTCCTGTCAACAAAAGAATTGACTTTGATTATCGGCAACTTGATTGAAAATTCTTTTGAGGCAATGACAACCAACGGCACGCGGCAAGTTGAAATTTTTATCGGCGTAACTGCTGAAGGCTTAACAATTATTGTTGACGATACAGGTTGCGGAATGTCTGAAGACGAAATAAAAAAAATTCAAGGCGGCGGCTACACAACCAAAGGCGCGGGGCACGGCTACGGTATGAAATTAATTCGTGAAATTGTCGAGCGGCACAAGGGATTTTTGCAAATTGATTCTGAACCTTCAACCGGTACTTCAATCACAATAAATATCAGCACTGAAGGAATTTTGCAGAATTGTTGACAACGTTTAGCTGAAATTATAAAATAATCATGGCTTAATAGGACGTGATTTATTTTCAAGGAGGTGTGAGTTATGCCAAGTGTCAATTCTATTGTAAATCAAGCAAGTTCGGTTGCCAACTTGTCAACGCAACTTTTCCGCGGAAATCGCGCTGCGGCTAATCAATCTGTATTAATTGCGCCCGGCTACGGTAATTTTTTAAATTTTTTAACGTCGGATTTTGGCGGGCAACCTGCGATAACAAATTTGGTTGAAAATTATCGTAACAACCGAGAATCTTTTAATGACGAAATGCAGGAAAATCTTAATTCCCTTAAAGAATCTTCAGAAAAAGTCAAAGAATCTGCAACCGCCGAAACTGAAACTTCGGAAACTTCAGAAGTTGTTGACACTGACAACGATAACAATACCGGCGCGGCTCTTTCAACTTTGGGCGAATTTGCCATTGGAAATATCCCGCCGCAAGAAAGAAATGTTCCGCCGCCTGCAACTGCTACTCAAAGACCGGAGCCGCCGGAACCCAGAAACGAATTGCAAAATTTCGCTCAAAATTATCTTACCGCCGAAACTGCCGAAAATGAAACTGAAACCGCCCAAAATTCCAACGAAGATACCCGCGTTACTGAAGTTAGAAATTTGGTGCGCGACTTCAATAATACAAAGTCCTATCTTAATGAAAATCGCGGCGTTTCAAATCGTATGGCGGCACTTGCCGACAATTTCGGCAACAACCCGGATTTAAATCAATCGCTTAGCGGTATTGGAATTTCGGTTAATGCTCAAGGTTTTCTTTCTCTCAACGAAACTATTTTCAATTCCGCGCTCAACAATGATTCTGAAAATGTTAATTCCGTTCTCGGCAGTGAAGGTTTAGCCGGTCAACTCGACAGAAATATTGATTTAGCGAATTATCAAGGCGACAGGCTTTTTACTTCGATTATGGACTACGCCAATCAAAGGCAGCAAGACGAAACAGAATCTTTGTACGGCAACAACGCCGCTTACGCCCAAGAAAATACTCCGCGGATTTTTGCAATGTTCACTTGATTGAGGGCTAAGGATTAAGGGTTAAGGATTAGGGATTTTGCCTAGTCCTATTTTTTTTGGAGGTAGAAATTTATGTTGGAAAAAGTTTTGGACGAATTTAAAAAGTTGGCGGCAATTCCCCGCCCTTCCAAACACGAAGAAAAAGTTAGTAATTTCCTGCGCGACTATCTGAAAAGTTACGGCTTTGAAGTTGTACAAGACGCGGTAAAAAATATAATCGCCGAAATTCCGGCAAGTGTCGGCAAGGAAAATGTACCGCGCACGATTTTACAGGCTCATATGGATATGGTCTGCGTTGCCGAAGAAAATTACAAATTCAACCCGCTCGAGGATTCTATAAAATTAATTCGCACTGAAGATTTTCTGACGGCTGAAGGTACAAGCCTCGGCGCAGATGACGGTATGGGAATTGCCGAAATTTTGTACATTGCCAAAAATCACGAAAAATTTTTACACGGTCCAATCAGAATTATTTTCACTGTTGACGAAGAGCAGGGAATGACAGGCGCAATTAATCTTGACAAAAAATATCTTGCGGACGCCAAATTTTTTATCAACTGCGATTCTGAAATTTTTGAAGAAATTGTTGCAGGCAGTGCCGGAAATATTCACGTCGATTTTTCGCGCAGGATAAATTACACCGCGCCGAAATTTTCCAACGCCTTCAAAGTTAAATTCAGCGGCTTGCACGGCGGGCATTCGGGGATTGAAATTTCTAAAGACTACGCCAACTGCATTAAACTTGCCGCAAAATTTTTAAGTCAAGGAAATTTTCAGCTTGCAAAATTCAGCGGCGGCTCTGCTCCAAATGTTATCCCGTCTGATTCTGAATTTGTGGTTGTTACAGATTTTTCAACTGATGAAGTTGCAACTCGCGCAGATTCTTTAAAAAGCCGCGTCAAAAAAATTTACGACGAAGATTTAAAAATTGAAATTGTGCCGGTTGACTTGCCGGAAAAAGTTTTCAGCGATTCAGATTTTGAAAAATTTGTTGCGTTGATTTTGAATGTACATAGCGGCGTTTATTCGCTTAACGGTACGCTTGTTAAAACTTCGGCGAATATTGGAATTGTCCGCACTGCTGACGCGGTAGAAATAAATATTTTGGCGCGCTCCAATGTTTCTGAACTGCTGGAAAATTTTACCGACACCTTCGCGCAGGTTGCCAAACTTGCAAATTTTGAAGTGAAATTCGGTACGCCCGCGCCCGCCTGGAATTTTAATTCTGACAGCAAACTTTTAAAAATTATGGCAGAAATTTTTGAGAGTCAAAATAAATTTGCGCCGAAAATTGCAACCAGTCACGGCGGGCTTGAATGCAGTTTCTTTGCCGTAAAAAATCCCGCGCTTGATATTGTTTCAATCGGCACGACCAATGAATTTATTCACAGTACCAAGGAACGCCTGCACTTGAAAACCGTTGCGCCTCACGTCAATTTAATTATTTCGACGCTTGAAAAAATTGCTGAATAAAATATTTTGCAATAAAAAAAAGTGAGGTACAAAATTTTATGAGGCATTCACAATTTGGAGGCGTTGATATTAAGAGTGCGCTAATTGGCGGCGGACTGGTACTAATTGCTGTACTGTCTTATTTATATTTCAGTAAAGATAATTCGCCGCCCCCCGAAGCCGCCCCGGTTGAAAAAACTGCAATGACTGAACTTAGCTTAAATGGAATTGATGTTGGTATTGACGTTGATAAATTCAAAAAAATTATGAGCGAGCCAAACTCCACAGAAAGTTTTGATGACTACGAAATTTACAGGTACGTTAAACTTAAAGCTGAAGTAAGAAATAATATTGTAACTGCACTTATGACTGAAGCTGAAAATGTCAATACGAAAAGCGGCATTCACGTCGGCTCTTCGTACAGCGATATTGTTAATGCTTATGGGCAAAACTCAACTAACTCCACAGACAAATATACTACTTATGAATATTCGATTAACGGTCTGAATAATGCAGACGGCGTTTTAAAATTTTCAATGAACGGCGAGCATATTTCAGATACGGTAATTCAAATCAGCGCAAGAATTTTACCCCAAATTAAATCTACTGAAGATGTCGAACAGGCAAAACTTGCTCTGAACAATTTTATTAATGCTATTTCCAGAAAAGATTATGAAAAGGCTTATGAAGATATGCTTAGTGAGAATTATAAATCCATATTGCCCAAGCCGAAATTCCTTAATCTTTGCCAACGAATTATTTCTCTTGAGTTTAAAGAAGTCTTCAAAGTAATTTCTGTAAAACCAAATGCTGTGGTACTTGAATTTGAAGCAAACGAGAGGACAGGGGTAAAAATTAAAGACAATCCCGAGGCAAATGCACTGTACACTTTGCGGAAGGGCGAAGTTGAAATGGTAAAAGAATACGGCGTTTGGAAAATTAATCTTGTTAAAGACAAAATAGAAGACACTATGCTGGAAAAATAATTTTATCCCTGTCAATCAAAAAAGCCGCCAACAATTAAGCTGACGGCGATTTTTTATTTTATAAAAGAAAAAATATTATCCTTGGGGAGAAATTTTGGTACGAAGGGAGCGTGCGCCGTCTTTGTTTTCAATGACGACAATACCCTTGATAGGATTATGAGTAGCCGCGTCCATAGTGATAACGCCCGTACCAACTTTTAAATCTTTGATAGTTTCGATATTGTCACGAATTTTTTCGGAATCGGAACCGCCGCGTTGAATTGCATCGACGAGCATTTTTCCGGAATCATAACCGAGCGCGGCAAAAACATTTGGATTTTCGTTGTATTCGCCTTTGTAAGCGTTCAAAAATGCTTGTACGTCTCCGTCGCCTTCAAAGAAATGTGTACAGAAATATGTATTGTTGAGGGCGTCTTTACCGGCAATGTCAACAACTTTTGAATCGTCCCAGCCGTCAGTGCCGAGAATCGTTGCGTTAATTCCGAGTTCACGCGCCTGCTTTACGATTTTTCCAACTTCTTCATAGTAAGCAGGAACAAAAATTACGTCGGCGTTTGCAGTTTGAATTTTGGTGAGTGCGGCTTTAAAATCTTGGTCTTTGGCAAGGAAAGCTTCTTCCATTACGACTTGTCCGCCTGCCGCTTCAAATTTTTCTTTAAAAATTCTGCCGAGGCTCTTTGAATAATCTGAACTTGAGTCAAGATAAAGTACCGCAGTTTTAGCGTTTAAATCTTGAGCGGCGAATTGCGCCATAACTTCGCTTTGTTGCGGGTCGATAAAGCAACTGCGGAAAATGAAAGGTTTAACCGCGCCGTTTTCAACCGTAACATCGGGATTTGTAGCCGCGGGGGCGATAACTGAAACTTTGTTATCTGCGGCAACTTGTGATTCAGCGATAACATTTGCGGTTACAGCCGGTCCAACGAGTGCAACAACTTTATCATCTGAAATTAATTTTGTAGCCGCGTTGACTGATTCGGCGGCGTCTGATTTACTGTCTGCTTCGACGATTTTAATTTTTTTGCCGTCGATACCGCCCGCCTCGTTAATTTCTTTGATAGCGAGTTTGAAACCTTTGGCGGCGTTGGAGCCGTATTGTGCGTGGTTGCCGGTAAGTTCAAAGTTGGAGCCTACAACAATTTCATCGCCTGTAGCACTGCCGCCGCCTGAATCGCCGCCGCAACCGGTAAACATTGAACAAGCCAAAAGCCCGCCTGCCATTAACGCGGCAAGCCTAAATTTCTTTTTCCAAAAAAGCAATTAAAGCATCTCCTCATACATTTTAAATTACCCGCGTATTTTACAATTTTTGAAGTTGCTAGTCAATTTTTTATAAAGTTCTTCGCGCAGATTTTTATTGACAAAAACCGGCAGTCAATTAAAATATATCCAAATTTTCCAAGGGAGATGAAAGAAAATGTTGTTTCCGGTTTTTAAAAAATTTTTCATCGCCGCAATTTTTTTTATTTTTACAACTTGTCAAATTGCCTTTGCCTCAAATGTAAATATTCCCGTCGACTGGAGCAAAGTTACAAAAGTTACCGGTAAATCTGATTTGGCAAAATATCTTGAAAAAGCTCACCGCGCCGGGCAAAATGTTATTCCGGTAATTCTTGCAAACGGCTTGATTGTAAGCCCCGACGAACTTATTCAATTATCGCCGTCATCTTTGATTGTTTGTCATACCGTTTCAAATGACGGGCAAAATATAAAAATGATTTATGAAGTTACGGATTATCCCGGTACGAAAGTTGCGAATGCTTATCTTAGCGGCGATACTTCAAAACTTAATCAAGACGAAATAAAACTTTACAAAATTGCACTTGGAATTGTCAACGAAGCCAAGAAAAAATCTAAATGGCAACAGCAGGAAGCGTACATTTACAAAGAAATTGCGGCGCGTACAAGTTATTACACTACCAAAAATTTTAACAATCAGCCGCGTTTTGTTACAGCTGTAGGCGCGTTGATTGACGGCAAGGCGAATTGTCAAGGCTATTCTGATGCTTTTTATATGCTCGGCAGAATGATGGGCTGGGAAGTTGGCAGAATGAGCGGTACAGTCAGCGGCGGCGCGCATATGTGGAATACAATCACATTCAACGCCGGAAAAGCCGACGAAAAAACTTATTGCGTTGATATAACCGGCGGAGATTCCGTAATTTCTTACGGCGAGCCCGTCAACAAAGTTTTCAATTCGTACATTTATTTTAATGCTCCTATAGAAATTATGCAGGCGACGCATTCTTGGAATTTTGATTCAGCCCCAAAAAATATTCAAGGCAGTATCGACGAAAATTATTCTTATTGCATTTACGATGAATTGATACGGGCGAATAATGCTGAAGACGGATTAAAACTTTTGGCAAAAAAAATTTCCGCCAATAAAAATTTTGCCTCGGTTATATTTCCTTACGACAAAAGATTTTCCACAAATCCTGCGAATTGGCAATATTTTGAAAAGGTAATGGCTGCGACGAATTTTAATAAAAAATGGTGGTTGCATACTCGACCTCACGGAAAATATATTTTTGTTACGGCTTGTGTATGGTAATTAAATTTTTTCGCGCAGATTTTCCGCGTGCTGACGCGGTTTTTAAATTTTTAAAAATTTTTTTTGTAAGGGGGGTTGACAAAAGAATTTTTGTGAAGTATTATACGCAAGCTGATTCACTTCAGTACCGAATCAGCAAGGCTCCTTGAAAACTAAACATTGTCTTTAACGCAAGTGCGAGAAACTTTTAGTCATGTTCAAACTTTTTTTGGTGAGTTTGATC
>JAFSZS010000036.1 GCA_017455645.1 Selenomonadaceae bacterium
AATTTGCGCGCCCGCCGATTCTTCCTACACGGTACAAGAATTTCACTTGCCGATTTACCACGCGCTTTGTATCGCCGCCGAAAATGAATTTTTTGGATAGATTAAATTTTCAATCGCTCGTACAAGCGGGCGATTTTTTTTGTGTACAATTTTTTCAAAACTGTTATAATAATTCAGAATATTTACGAAGGGAAGAACTTCAATGAGCGAAACCCGGCAACTTTTTAAAATGAAAGATTTACGCGGCAGACTTTCAGAGCGCAAATACAAAATGACGCCGCAACGCAAGGAAATTTTGCAAGTTTTTATTGACAGCGAAGAAGGCAGCCATTTAAGCGCGGAGGAAGTCTACGACCTTTTGAAAGAAAAAGAATTTGACTTCGGCTTGGCGACGGTTTACCGCAATGTTGAACTTTTGAACGAACTCGGAATTTTGAACAAGGTAGACTTCGGCGACGGGCGCGCACGCTACGAACTTAGCGCGGCTAATCCTCAAATTCATCAGCACCACCATTTAATTTGCTTGAAGTGTAAAAAAATTATCGAGTTTGAAGAAGATTTACTGGACGACTTGGAAAATTTTATTTCAAAAAAATCCGGCTTTAAAATCTTAAACCACGAAGTAAAATTTTTCGGCTACTGTTCGGATTGCAGAAATGAGGTGGAAACTTGAAAATAAAAAATTTTAAACTCAACAGCGAAGACCAAGTTATCACAAAAATTACCGGCGAAGTTTTGCGGGCGTTTAATTTAGAAATTGCCAATGAATATGATCCTGTCGACTTTGAAAATTTTGAGATTGTCAACGAAATTCACGGCGCAACAGTCAAAACGCGGCTGCTTGTCAAAAGTAACGGCGTAACCAAAAAATTTACCGCGCTTGAAAATGTCAACCCTGCAGAAAGGCGCGGCGCAGAAATTCACCGCCTTATCAAAAAAAATCTGTACAAAATTTTGACGCGGGATTTAAAATTTGCGGGCGTTCCATATGGAATTATGCACGGCGTGCGCCCGACAAAAATTGTTCACCGCTGGATACGCGGCGGCTTCGGCGTCACAAGTCACGGCGTCATTGACAGGGATAAAATTGCTCGCCGCCTTCGCGCAGATTATCTTACCAATTTTGAAAAATCCGGCTTGCTTACTGAAGTTGCAATTCGCCAAATTCCAATTTTAAATTCCGGCGGCGAAAAAGTTATCGGCGTGTACGTTGGTATTCCTTTTTGCGTGACGCGCTGTCTTTATTGCTCGTTCCCGTCAAATGTTTTGCCCGACGATGAAAAAGTTGCAGAATTTATGAAAGTTTTGACGAAAGATATTGACGCGGCGGCGGCTGAAGTCAAACGCTACGGCTTTAACGTGCAAAGTATTTACATTGGCGGCGGCACTCCAACTGCACTGCCGGAAAAATTTTTTGCCGAAATGTTGAATAAAGTTACGGCGGCTTTTTACAGTGCAAGCGTTGAAGAATTTACCGTTGAATGTGGACGCCCCGACACAATTACAGACGAAAAAATTTCTGTTATGAAAGATTGCAGGGTTAGCCGCGTCAGTGTCAATCCTCAAACTATGCAACAAAAAACTTTGGACAGAATCGGTCGTCAACATTCGATTGAGCAAGTTTACACGGCGTTTAAAGCCCTGCGCGACGCCGGCGATTTTGAAATTAATATGGATTTAATATTGGGACTGCCGGGCGAAAATCTTGACGACGTGAAAGACACGTTGAAAAAAGTTTTGGCGTTGAATCCGGACGATATAACTTTACACGCGTTGGCGATTAAGCGCGGCTCCCCACTTCAAACGCAAATTGCGGACGAAATTAACACGATTGAAGATTTTGATTTGCCGAGCGATGAAGAAGTTAGGAAAATGGCTGACGTTGCCGAAAAAATGTTGCGCGGCAAAAAATATCTGCCTTACTATTTGTACCGGCAAGGCTACATCAGCGGGCAGATTGAAAATATCGGCTACTGCAAGCGCGGCGCGGAAGGTATTTATAATATTCAAATTATGGACGAGCGGCAAACAATTTTGGGCGTAGGCGCGGCGGCAACTACCAAAGTTCCTGATAATGAAAATATGCGCCTTCAAACTTCGTTCAACGCCAAAGATTTGACAACCTACCTGCGCGACGTGGATAAATATATTGAAAATCGCTCCAACATTTTGGCAGAAATTTATAATCCCGCGGTTGAAACAGTTGCTGAAAATCCCGCGGCTGAAAATATCGCTGAAGAAAATTTTGAAATTTCCTATGAATACGCGTTTAATCAATTTCTGGACGATATTATTTTTCCTGTAACTGAAGATACCGCGCCTGAAAATATCGCTGAAGAAAATTCCTACGAATACGCGTTTAATCAATTTCTGGACGATATTATTTTTCCTGTAATTGAAAATCCCGCGGTTGAAAATGTTGTTGAAAATCCCGCTGTTGAAACTGTTGCTGAAAATCCCGCTGTTGAAATTGTTGCTGAAGTTCCCGCGGCTGAAATTGTTGTTGAAAATCCCGCTGTTGAAATTGTTGTTGAAAATCCCGCTGTTGAAATTGTTGCTGAAGTTCCCGCGGCTGAAAATGTTGCTGAAGTTCCCGCGGTTGAAAATGTTGCTGAAGTTCCCGCGGCTGAAATTGTTGCTGAAAATCCCGTAGTTGAAAAATCTGCAAAAAAAAGAAAAAATGGAAGAAAAAATAAATGATAACGAAAGAACAAATGGCTGAAGTTTTTAGAGATACAGAAAAATTTTACAAAACTGACGAAAATTTAAAAGCCGCCGTTGAAAATTCTATCGCCGGTACAAAATTTTTTGCCGCTGAAGATTATCCCGCATTGCCCGCCAAAAAATTTGACGCCACAAAAATTTCTGTTACAAAGCAACGCACTTTTGAAGCGGCATTTCAACTTCACAAAGATAATCCCAACTCAAAAATCGCAGTACATAATTTCGCCTCGGCAACCAATCCCGGCGGCGGCGTAAAACACGGCAGCCGCGCCCAAGAAGAAGCCCTTTGCCGTTGTTCGACGCTTTACCCCGCCCTTAATACCACCGCAAATTGGCAAAATTACTACCAATTTCACCGCGACCGCCAAGACAACATTTACACTGACGCTTGCATTTTCACGCCGGAAATTATCGTTTGCAAAAGTGATACCGATATTCCTAAACGCTTGCCGCAAGAAAATTGGATAAAAGTTGACGTGATGACTTGCGCCGCGCCCAATCTTCGTTTGTTTGACATTTCAGACGCTGAACTTTTGAAAATTCACGAAAAGCGCGCGCGTCATATGCTTACAATTTTGGCAAATAGCGGCGTTGAAATTTTTGTTACGGGCGCGTTCGGTTGCGGCGCGTTCAAAAATAATCCTTACGTTGTCGCGCAGGCTTACAAAAATATTTTGCCCGAATTTGACGGCTGCTTTGCTGAAATTGTTTTTGCGATTTATTTTAGACAATATGAAGCTCAAAACTTTGACGCCTTCAAAAAAATTCTAGGTTCTGAAAATGGAAACTGACGCTTTAAACGCTTTACAGTCAATATTAAGTTCGCTGATAGAAATTTTCTATCCAATTTTGCAAATTTCAAGCTCGGTTGCAACAATCGCCGTTTTCTTAAAATATTTGGTGATTTTGTTGACGATTCTGCTTGGAATTTTGGTATTGTATTTGGTGCGGAAAATTTTAATTGCGGTTTTTAAATTTGCGAAAGAATTATTTTATAAAATTCGCAAAAGGTAGGAGGAATAAATTTGCTGACAAACGCGCCGAGAGGCACTAAAGATATTTTGCCGGAACAAATTTCAAATTGGCTTTTTGTTGAAAATAAAATTCGCACAATCTGCAAAAATTACGGCTATGAAGAAATACGCACGCCAATTTTTGAACATACCGAACTTTTTCAGCGCGGCATTGGTGAAGGTACAGATGTTGTTGATAAAGAAATGTACACTTTCACGGATCGCGGCAACCGTTCAATAACTTTGCGCCCGGAAAATACCGCGTCGGTTGTACGCGCTTACCTTCAAAATAAATTGTACGCCGCCGGAAATTTGGTAAAACTTTTTTATATCGGTTCAATGTTTCGCTACGACAGACCGCAAGCCGGCAGGTTACGGGAATTTCATCAATTCGGCGTTGAGGCGTTGGGCGAACAGAATCCCGCGCTTGACGCTGAAATTATTTTATTGGCTTGGGATTTTCTGAAAAGTTTGGGGCTTGACGATTTAAATTTAAAAATTAACACCGTCGGCTGTCCAAAGTGCCGCCCTGTTTATCGCCAAAAACTCCAGCACTATTTCAGCGAAAATATTGAGGAACTTTGCGACGATTGCAAGCACAGGCTTTTAAAAAATCCCCTGCGAATTTTGGATTGTAAAATTGACGGCGCAAAAGAATTTATCGAAGACGCGCCGAAAATTGAAACTTGCCTTTGCAACGAATGCAGAGAGCATTTCGCGCAGGTTCAGAAATTTTTGACAGCGGCGGGCGTGAATTTTGAAATTGACAGCAAACTTGTCCGCGGCTTGGATTATTACACGAAAACCGCCTTTGAAATTCAGTACTTGCCTTTGGGCGCACAATCTGCGGTTGCAGGCGGCGGGCGTTATGACGGCTTGATTGAAGAAATTGGCGGCACTCCCACGCCGGGTATCGGATTTGCCGCCGGTATCGAAAGAATTTTAATTGCGCTGGAAAAACAAAATTTGTTGCAGGCTGAAAAAAATAATTTTGAAGCTTTTATAGTTGCAGTGGGCGCGGAGGCTGAAATTGCCGGCTTTAATTTATTGACTGAACTTAGGCGCAAAAACATTTCTGCAACAATGGATTTTGCCAAACGCAGTTTAAAGGCGCAAATGAAACAGGCGGCAAAGTCCGGCGCAAAATTCGCCCTGATTCTCGGCGAAGACGAAGTTAAAAATTCTACAGTAACTGTTAAAAATCTTGAAAGTTCCACGCAGGAAATTATTTCACTTGAAAAAGTCGCGCAGATTTTCAACTAACAAAAATTAAGCCGCCCAAAAATGAGCGGCTTTTTTTTGCCCAATTCAAAAAAGTGAAGTTTTTTTTAGAAAAGTGATTGGTACAAATGCCAAAGCGCGTGCTACAATTTTATATTAAAAGTGTCTAAGACCTGAAAATTTCAGCGGCTACACTTTTGGTGGCACGTTCGACGGTGACAACAACACTATAAGAAATTTGACTATCAACGCGAATGAAAGAAACATCGGACTTTTCGGCTAAATCTACAAAGGCATTGTCTAAAATCTCACGCTCGAAAATTTTTCAGTTACAAATGCATTTAACAATAGTTTTGTCGAACCGGCGCACTTGCCGGCACGATTGGTACTTCTACCATTGAAAATGTAACCTTAATTGACTCCACTGTTAAAAGTAATGTAACGCGCGGATTTGTCAGCGGACCAGTCGGAAACGTGCAATACACAGGCACGGTTAAAAACTGTTGCGCACAAGCTCAAGTTAGCGGCGGATATAGAAGAGGCGTAATAGTCGGCAACAACTACCAGGCGAATGCTTTTGAAAATAATTGCTATTACGTAAGCGGCAGCACTCAAGGCAAGGGTGATAATATCAACGCTGCCAAACTCGTTATACTCGGCAAAACTGCTGACTTTGAAGGCGTCACAATTTCCGGAGATACTTACACGCTCGGCGGTTCTTACGGCACAGGCATCGGTACTGCGCTTACTTTCACAGTTACCGGCAACAGCTACATTGAAAACGCCGAAAAAACTGAATACATTATTTATATTTACACAGTTGCTAAAAATTCCCTGCCGAAATTCTGGGAAATTAAAACTTTATGGGCGGTCGCAAGGTTGGCAACTACACTTTTATAATCGAAAACGGCTACTATATGATTCGCACTGCGCAGGTATGACGTTCAAACTTGCCAACGATATTGATTTGGGCAAAGTCGCTGAAGAACAGAGCAACCATACCGCTATCAGATATTTTAGTGGCACGTTCGACGGCGAAGGTCACACTATCGACAACTTGACAATCAGCTCCGACGCAGATAATCAGAGGCTTTTCGGTTATGTAGGCTATGGCGGCAAGGTTAAAAATGTCCGGCTGACAAACGCAAAAATCAGCGGCGTAAGTAATGTTGGCAGCGTTGTCTATTACAGCAACGGCATCATAAAAAATTGCGCACACAGCGGCGCGGTCTCCTCTAATGTCAGCTATGTAACCGACGCGGGCGTTATCGTCGGCTACAAAATCGGCGCAATCAGCAACTGCTACTAACTGTTACTTTGCAGGAAAATATCAGCGCGGAAAATATTTTGTTCGCCGGAATTAAGGGCGCAACTCCCAACGGCTCAAAACAATATTCCTACAAAATGCCCGCAGAAGGCAACGCTGAAATTCTTGCAAGCGATCTGATTTACTTCCAACGCGACGAAATTGCAAATAATACGTGGCTGATACGCCCCGCCGCAGATTTAAAAAATTGGGCGGCTTACGTCAACGGCGGCAACGGTATAACTTTCAAGCTCGCTCGCGATATTAACCTTGAATCAATCGAAAACTTTACGCCCATTGGAAATTCAAGAAACAGATTCAGAGGCACTTTCGACGGCAACGTCAAGAAAATTTCCAATCTTACAATCAACACCGCCAAAGACTACGCCGGACTTTTCGGCTGCATGGTAGCGGCAAGGATAATTTACTATTCAAATATGTTGCGGGCGAAGGCAACGATACAATCACAAAACTTCAAAGCGGACAGCACGCTGAAAGTTGTCAACGCTGACGGAACGCTCGCACAGTGTAGCACGGAAAAAAGCGGCAATGATATTATCGTATTACGATTCAAGACGCCGCCAATCTTTCCAAAGTTAATATTGAAGATTTTCCCGATATTGATAGCTTGACTTTCTCGGACGGCGCGTATCTGATTAGCAGTACCGTAAATCTTGGGACGCTTGCAAGTTACATGTAATGGCTACGACAATAAAATTACTGTGTCTGAAGGCGTGCGCCAATTTACGCTTGTTAATTTTGGCGCGGGCGATATGAACTTCCTGAAAATCTGCGCGAAGAAAATATCAGCGCGGTTGACGGCGGAATTAAAATTGGAAGTCTTAAAATTTTGGACGTCAATTTGTCAAATGCCGGCGATAAAGAGTGGATAAACGAAGGCAACAACACTTACCTTTACAGAAAGGCGGCGTCCTGCGCGAGAATTCCTCAAAATTGTATTGTTACAGGCGCAAATGTTACGCTTACTGATTTAAGTAATGGCAACTGGAATTTAAAAACCGATAACAGTGTAAATACAAAAAGCGCAAAAAGCAATAGCATATTGCGGGATAACGGCGGCGGCTACAACACGAAAACAAGCCTTATAAAATACGCTTTGTCGATACCGGCTGCGGCGTTCACGAGCGTCACAACTTTAACTCTTGAGAAAATGGCTGATACCAACATTAGCGTTATAAAAATTGGTGTAGGCAGTGATCCTGTTGACGGTTCAAATTTCGTTGTAAATTATACAACTATGTTGACGGAGCAACGATTGAAGCGAAGCCTACAGCGAAGTTTTACAATTACGCGGCAAATGTAATTTTCAGCAGCGAGGGCAACATCTTTAAAAAAAATATTACCAACACCGGCGCAAATTCTACGATTGAGGCGGGCGCGGGTGCTGATAAAATTAGTATGGGCAAGCTTTACTATGGAAATGGCAATATTACTTACACTTCAAGGCGGTGCGGCAACGGTATTGAAGTTATCGCGAACATTAGCGGCTAATTCTATAAATTTGAGAGCGGCGACTACGGCGGCAAGACTGCCAAAGTTATTGTTCTAACGGCTGTATTTTCCAGCGCGTCAAATATTACCCTTGATATGAGCAACGGGGTAAATTATGCTAATCGTGAAATTTATATCAGCGGCGACGATAACGTTACAGTTTCCGGAATGAATGACGGCTTTATAAAAATCGCGCAGAATGTCAAGAGAATAACTTTGACTGTTACGGGAATGAACGCCTATTGGAGCTATATTCGCTTTGAAAATGACATTCAAACTTACACGCAGACGCCGGACGGCATTTTAGTCAACGGCTCAATTTTAATCAAGGGTACGAATTTGCAACAGGGCAAGGGCTGGCAATTTTACAGCGAGCATTCAGCCACGTTGAGTTCCGGCAATTCCGAAGGCTTGGTTAAACTCAACAAATACGGCGAACACGATAGCAGAGGCTACGGTCGCTTGATTTACAGGAGCGGCACGATAACGATTAAAAGCGAAAATTTTATTGATTCTGATACTGCCGTAACTGTTTCAAGTAGCAATTACGTTTTCGCCGTTAATAGTGACGGGAAAAAAGTTTCGGCGGAAACTGCGGCAACTTTGAGCGGCGGTGTTTATCGTGACGGCGATTTTATCCGCTATGCTGAAGTTACTGACGGCGGCGAAACTTTGACTGACAGTAGCACGCCCGTTTTGGAACTTGACGGCAAACGGTACGGCGGTTGAATATAAAGAAGTTTTAATCACGACTGATAATTTCAGCGGCAAAGTTGCAAGCATTAAGAGCAACGCGGGCGGCTACAGCGTGGCACTTAGCGGCGGCAACAATGTCATAACAGTTAGCGAGGGCGTCAACATTATTCACATTATCGGCGCAGAATCTACAGATAAAATTTATGTTGACGGCGGGCGTTGGGTTGAAAAAGATAATGAAAGCGGCGCGGTTTAAGTTGAAACTTCCAACAACAGAGTTACTTTGGAAGGCTGGGCGAAATTTTCAAATCGTGGCACTTGGAAACTAGGCGACAACGGCGAGGCTACACTTTACACGGCGACGACGAAATTTTCTTTTACAACGCCGGCGGAAATCGCGCAGAAATTAGCGAAATTGAAGCCAACGGTGTTTACAGCTACAAGCCGGGCACTACAAGCAGGCTTTATATTGACGGCAAAATTTTAAAATATCGCACGGGCAACCAGACAGAAAAATCCAGTGTCGAATTTAGCGGCTTGGCGAAAATCGACAGACTGAATTTTATCGGCAGTACATTATATCTGTATCCTGAAAACTTTGACGATAATTGCGTTAGCGTTGTCAGCAACAGCGGCAATTATAATTTCCGCATTGACAGTGGCGACTACAGCGGCAAAACTTTCACCGGCACCGGCATTAACGATACAATCGAAAATGGCGGCTCCCATATTCTACCGAAGAAACAAATTGGCAGTTCAATGAAAGCAACGCGAGCCTCATTCCTCAAACTTTGGCGCGGCGAAATTAGCCTTGAAGATTTTAGCGAAAGCAACGTTATTCAGTTCGTGAATAACTACAGCAATGCGGTAGACATTACCAACATTGTGCAGAATGATGGCGGCTCGGTTATTTTAATTGGCAACACTTAAAATCAAACTCAATCCGACGCGGGCGCGTACATTGACGGCGGCGTTGTCAAATACCGTGAGGGCGTTTCTTGCGAGACCGCGCTTTTTGAAATTAGCAGGCTGAACAGTGAGCCGGAGCTTTTATTTAACGCAGTCATTATCACGGCTGATAAAATTTCCGGCAACAGCATTACCGTTAAAAGTTACGTGGACGGCTGTACTTTTTTACTGGACAGCTAAGCTACCGGTAGATATCAGTATCAAAGTTGAAAATAACGTGCTGGTTGCTACGAATGCTGAAGGAAACACTGTCACGATTTGCGGTATCAGCAGTCTTTACAGCGAGAGCAATGGCTATTGGAATAACTACGGCGAATATATTGTTACAGTCACTGACGGCGCTTCCGGCAACATTTTAATTGCTGAAAATTCTACCGGCTTGACGATTGATAATGAAGACACTTACGACGAAAACGGCGATATGTGGAATGGCGGGGCTTACGTCAACAGAAAAGTTGCTGGCGTGTACCTTGACGGCATGACTTTGAAATTTGACGCCTCAAATGAATTTTCAAAAACTTATCTTGAACTTAGCGGCTTAACGGGCGATACAGTTCAACGGCGATACAATCAGCGTAACAAGAAACGCCGAAAATTACGCCTTTGAATTGCGCGGCAAAATTAACGGCAAAACTTTAACCTGCGCGACGGGTACGTTTTGTCGAGGCTGATACAGAAATTACAGCTGAAATTGGACGCTGAAAGATTACACGCTTACATTTAGCGGCGATAACTATTCAATAACTGTAACAACCTTGTCGCGCTGATTGACAATGGCGGCAGTGTTACGATTAATGGCGTTGACTGGTCGACTTTATTTACGATTCAGTTAGCGGCAGTGAAAATTTATTGAAGGTTAGCGGCATCAAAGATACGGCGGGCGTTGGAGTTGATATTGACGCTAAAAAAATTACTTTGACTTCAGCAAATGTCGACACGGAAAATCTTTCAGTTACCAACGGCTACACAATTATTCTTGATAACAGCGTCGCGCAGATTGTGCACAAAGACGCTGGCTGGGAAAATAAAGACGGCGAATTAATTTACACAACGGCGAGCAATTCGGGCAGCTTCGACGGTTTAAATTATGTTACGGCACTTGCGGCTAAAAGTTTCACGCTTGAAGGGTTAAGCGACGAAACCAGCTTTGAAATTTCCGGCAACAAATTTATTTTGAGCAGTGATACGCTGGCGAATGCAATTACAATTATTTTGACAACTTCCGACAGCTACGAACTTAAACTTACTGAAAAAATTTTGGACGTTGCGGCGGATATTGAGTCGGAGTGGAG
>JAFSZS010000037.1 GCA_017455645.1 Selenomonadaceae bacterium
GGCTTGGGTATTGCGATTGTTCAAAAACTTTTGGGAATGATGAACAGCAAATTAGATGTTGAAAGTGTTTACGGCGTCGGCTCGGTTTTTTCTTTCAAAGTCAATCAAAAAATTATCGACAATAACCCAATCGGCAATTATTCTGAACACCAAACTAAACGCCTTGAAAAAAATCCTTCCAACAAATATTTGACTGCGCACGGGGCAAAAGTTTTGGCGGTTGACGATAACAATATGAATTTGAAAGTTATCAGCGGACTTTTGAAACGCAATGAAATTTTCCCCGACCTTGCAGAAAGCGGCGCGCAGTGCATTGAACTTGCAAGAAAAAATTTTTATCACATAATTTTTCTGGATAATATGATGCCGGTTATGAATGGCGTTGAAACTTTGAAAAGAATGCAGCGGGAAAATATTTTGAGCGATAAAACCGCGGTAATAATGTTGACTGCAAGCGCGATGGCGGGAATGAAAGAAATTTACCTGCGCGAAGGTTTTAATGATTATCTTTCAAAGCCAATAGACGTTGCCGAGCTTGAATTAATGCTTGAAAAACATTTGCCGCCGGAAATTGTTTCTTTCAAAGTCGAAGGCGAAAAAAATATTTCAGAAATTGAAATTGACGCGGGAGAAATTAACACTGAAACCGGCTTGGAATACAGCGCGGGAATGTTGGACTTGTACAAGGATATTCTGATAACTTTTGCAAATTCCAAGGGCGAAAAACAATCTAGACTGCAAGAAAGTTTTGAGGCGGCAGATTGGAAAAATTACACGGTCTACATTCACGCCTTAAAGTCAAACGCGCAATCAATCGGCGCAGAAAAATTATCCAACGCCGCAAAAGAATTGGAACTTGCCGGCAAAAAAATTACGGCTGAAAATATTTCTGAAAGAGAAAAAAATTCAGCCGTCGAATACATTAAAAATAATCAAGCCGCGGTAATGAAAATGTTTGACAAAATTGCTGACGCGGCTAAGCAAGTTGCAGAAAATCTTGACGCTTAAGGAGTGCTGACAATGGAAAATGATAACATTGTTTTAGTTGTTGACGATGACGAAATGAATTTACACGTTGCCAAAATGATTCTTGAAAAAAAATTGCCGTGCCGCGTCATAACTGCAGACAGCGGCGAAAAGTGCCTTGAAATTTTGAAAAGCCAAAATGTGCGCGTAATTTTGCTTGATGTTATGATGCCGGAAATGGATGGGATTGAAACTTTGCAGGAAATTCGCTACCACGAAAAATTGGAAGATATTCCCGTTATAATGCTTACGGCGTCGCTCGACAAAGACAATATAAAAAAAGCCGCGGCGTTGGGCGTCAAGGATTATGTAAGAAAGCCTTTTATGCCAAATGAATTGATTGAGCGCGTCAGCAAAAAACTTGTACAGCCGAAAATTGAAAAAGTTTTGGTTATCGCCGAAGAAAATAATTTGCAGGATTGGCAACAAGTTTTGACAAAAAATTTCCCGCACGAATTTATATTCAAAACAACGGGCGCGGCGGGCGTTGAAGTCCTGCGCGAAGAAGAAATTATTTTGGTAATTTTGAGCGGCGAATTGAAATTTATTGACGGCTTCCAAGTTTTGGTTTTTATGTCAAAGACTGAAAAATTTAATTCGGTTCCGCTGTTGGTAAGCAACTCAAAAGAAATTTCGGCAATCCTTGAAAAATTAAAACCCGTCGCGCAGGATTCGCCAAAAAAAGATACGCCGGTAAAAGAATCGCCCAAAAAAAATCACGTCGACAAAAAATTTGCCAACGTGGTAACAAATTTAATCGGCTACAAATTGAGAGCTTAAATCTAATTTTTACTTTCTTTGAAATGATAAACTCCGCTGCCAAATTTGCGCGGGGTTATTTTTTTGAGTTTTTCAAAATCTGCGCCAAAATCTTTGCCGTCAATCGCCGCCCTGTAAATTTTCGTAACAAGCGCGGTAATTTTGGGCGAATGTAACAAATTTAATTGGTTACAAATTAAGACCTTAAATTGAATTTTTACTTTCCTTGAAATGATAAACTCCGCTGCCAAATTTGCGCGGGGTTATTTTTTTGAGTTTTTCAAAATCTGCGCCAAAATCTTTGCCGTCAATCGCCGCCCTGTAAATTTTCGTAACAAGCC
>JAFSZS010000004.1 GCA_017455645.1 Selenomonadaceae bacterium
ACTAAATCTGCCGCCGCTATTGTATTGTTAGCCGCCTTTTTTCCGTGCATACCTGCGAAGCCCAAATTTTGTTTGTGACTGCGAGGAACCGCGCCAATTCCCATTAAAGTATTGACGACAGGCAAATTAAATTTTTCGATAAACTGAATAATTTCTTTTGACGCGCCTGCAGCAACCGCGCCGCCTCCAACAATTACAGCGGGGCGTTCAGCCTTTGCAATTTCTTCAGCCGCTTCTGCCGCGCAAATTACAAAATCTGCGTCAGGTTTTCCTGCAACTTTTTCTTCGACAGCTTTAAATTTATAATCGACTTCGGCAAAAAAAATATCACGCGGAATATCGATTAAGACGGGACCGCGCCGCCCGCTCCTTGCAATGTCAAACGCTTGCCGAATTGTTTCAATCAATTTTCGGGCGTCTTTTATTTTGAAATTGTGCTTGGTAATTGGCATTGTAATATCAAGAATATCAATTTCCTGAAAAGAATCCCTGCCCATAAGTTTTGTATCAACCTGCGCGGTAATTGCCACGATTGGTACTGAATCCATGAAAGCTGTAGCAATTCCCGTAACCAAATTTGTTGCGCCGGGTCCTGAAGTTGCCATACAAACGCCGACTTTTCCGGTTGCGCGTGCGTAGCCGTCAGCCGCGTGCGCCGCGTTTTGCTCGTGCACTACCAAAATATTTTGTATTTCTTTTTCGTCATAAAGCGCATCGTACAGCGGCAATAAAACGCCGCCGGGATAACCAAAAATTGTATCGACGCCTTGTTCTCTCAAACATTCCAAAACCGCTTGCGCGCCTGTCATTTTCATTTTATCACTTCCAAATTTTTTTGTAATGATACTACATTTGCGCAATAAAAAAAAGCCCGCCGTTTTCGACGAGCCGGAAATAATTTCTTCGCGCAGATTTTATTTGTCTTCAGAATAAGCAAGAACTGAAACCTGCGCGAGGTTTTCAGAATCTGTAGTTTGAATTTGAGTAACAGAAATTTTTTGCTCTGTGATTGAATCTAAATTTGTATCGTCAGTAATGAAATTGTTATCGCAGAATAAATCAATCGTGCGAGCACTTACGCCTGTAGTATAAGTTTTTGTGGTAGTTTTGCCGCTTGAATCTGTGATAGTAATTTTTTTGCCCTTGCCGTTTTGTACAGTCAAAGAGCCGCTGCCGATTGTGAAGATAACATTTTTGCCGCTGTAAGTTGTTTTTGAAATTTTACCGCTTGAAATTTTAATTTTATCTTGCCCGGCGGTATAGTCGGTAATGGTATCTTTTCCGCCGCTATAAATGAAAAAGTCATTACCTGCGCCGCCAGTCAAAGTATCGTTGCCACTGCCGCCAGAAAGTGTATCGTTGCCAGCGTCGCCCAAAATTTTATCGTTGCCGGTTTCGCCAAATAAACTGTCATTGCCCCCGCCGCCCAAAAGTGTATCATTACCTGCGCCGCCCAAAATTTTTTCAGCACCTTTGCCGCCCTTGATTGAATTATTAGCCGAACTTCCAACAATGCTGATATTTTTTGAAAGTGCAGAGGCGTTTACTTTTGTTGCATTGGAATAATTTGCAAGATCAATTTTGTTGCCGGTAAAACTGCTGGACGCGGTTACAATCGAACTTTTTACAGAAATTCCTGCGGGTAATGTTGAGAGCGGATAAATATTGGTAGTTTCGTTGCCGCTTGAATCAATGACGGTAATTTTTTTGTTCTTGCCGTTTTTGACAGTGATATTACCGTTGGAAGTTTTCAAAATGACGTTCGAGCCACTTAACGACGCTGAAGAAATTGAACCGCCGGAAAGTTTTATTTTATCTTTGCCCGCGGTGTAATCTTGAATAAAATCGTTGCCGCTTGAATAAATGTAAATGTCATTACCGCCGCCCAATGAAACAGTATCATTGCCGTAACCGCCTGAAATTGTGTCGTTGCCTTTACTGCCTTTCAAAGAATTATTTGCAGAACTGCCAACAATACTAATTCCTTTTGTAACTGCCGCCGCGTTTACTTTTGTTGCATTGGTATAATCTGCAAGAGCAATTTTGTTGCCGGTAAAAGCAGTGGACGCGGTTAAAATGGAATTGCTGATAGAAATTCCTGCAGGCAAAGTATCAGCGGGTGTGGTATTTGTAGTTGAACTGCCGCCAATGATTGTTGAAATGGCACTGCCTGAACCTGTTTTAATTTTCAAATTTTTGTTTTTGGCATCAAGCAAAGTGATATTGCCGCTGCCGACA
>JAFSZS010000038.1 GCA_017455645.1 Selenomonadaceae bacterium
AACAAGCGCAACTATACCCGATTTAAAAACTTGACTGTTGCCGACGTCTTTTGCCTTGACTTTGCAGACAAATAAAATTATCGCCGCAACCAACAGCATTACCATTTGAATAACCGCCGTCATTGAAATTGCCTTCATTTCGCCTTTAGCGTTCGGAAAATGTGGCAATAAGTCAGGGAAGTTACCGAGTACCGCAATTACCAAAATTCCTAAAAAGAAAATGTACATTGCGTGATAAAAACTTGACGGTAATTCTTTTCCCTGCAGTGATTCTGAATCGCCGTAAACGTACGCCTTGTTTTCAGGGTCTTTGATAAATTCTTGAAAGCGTTCGTCCTTGTCTAAGTCTTTGCCGCGTCTGTAACTCCACAACGCCGCAAAAAATACGCCCAAGCCCGTTGCAGGAACTGAAACCGCCAAAATTTGTAAAACAGTGTAATGATAACCGGCAGTAGCCATAAATCCTACGATTGAAACTATTGCAACGGAAACCGGCGAGGCGCAAATTCCCATTTGTGTGGCAACCGAAGAAACCGCCATTGGACGCTCGGGGCGGATATTTTGTTTAATTGCAATGTCATAAATAATTGGAAACATTGTATACACTACGTGCCCTGTGCCGCAAAGTACCGTTAGAAACCAAGTTGTCATTGGAGCCAAAATTGTGACGTGTTTTGGATTGTTGCGCAAAAATTTTTCGGCGTACTGCAACATAACCGTTAAGCCGCCGGAAGTTTGCAAAAAACCCGCGCACGTTACAACCGCCAAAATTGTTAGCATAACGTCTATTGGCGGCGAGCCGGGCTTGTAGCCGAAAATAAAAACATAAATTACAAGTCCAATACCGCTTATGACTGCAAGCCCAATTCCGCCGTGCCTGACGCCTACAATTAAACACGCCAAAAGTACCAAAAATCCCAGTGCCATTTCCATAAAATCACCCTCTCCCAAAAAATTGTGATAAATATCACTGTGAAATTTTTATTCGATTTTTACAAGTCATTTCCTGCAATTTTTTCTAAAATCGATTTTAAGGGGGGTATTTTAACTTTTTAATATAAATCCTTGCGTAAGGCGTCAAGCGTGCGTCTGCGTGGCTTACAGCGCGCGAGAGTGGCATTATTTTTACTGTTCCTCCCCAAAAAATATCCCGCCGCGAATATTAATCAAAAATTTTAAAAAAAAGTTATTGACTTTTTGATTAATTAGTGGTAACCTTTGCAAAGTTTCAAGAAAGGGGTTGATGATTTGGCAGAAGATAAAAAGATTGTAGTAGAAAATGAAGACGGTGACAGCGCGGAATTAAATTCAAATTTTGCATCTTCACCTGAAGAAATAAAACCCGAAAACAACGATTTAAATTTATTGGCTGAAATGGAAAAAGTCAAAACCGAACTTTTGGCTAAAAATGACAGGCTCTTGAGGTTGCAGGCAGATTTTGACAATTTCCGCAAACGCGCGGCGAAAGAAAAAGTTGAGCTTGCCGCCGTCATTGAACAAAGTTTTTTGACAGATTTATTACCGCTTTTAGATAATCTTGCAAGGGCGTCGAGCGCGGCTGAAGGCGAAAATGCAACGGTTGAAAACCTGCGCAAAGGTATTGAAATGATTAAAAATGACACAATCGCCGCCTTGACGAAACACGGGCTTGAGCCTATCGACACAAAAGGTAAAATGTTTGATCCGAATTTTCATCAGGCAGTCGGCGCAGTGCAGGACGAAACTAAGGCAGACGGCGCAATAGCCGCCGAATTTCAACGCGGTTACATTGCACGCGGTAAAGTCATTCGCCCGAGTATGGTACAGGTTGTGAATAATTCGTGATACTTATTTAAATAATTTCATTGCGGTTAGACTTCCGCTTTAACAAAAAGCGAGTGAACGAATCAACGGTTGAAACGAGACCGTTTTGGGGGCGGGCGCGTCACCTTGCTCAACCTAGTCAATTTGATTAGCTACTGGAGGCATTAAGCAACGCAATTACTTTAATTAAAGTAGCCTGAAGGCGCAAGCTGACAGGGTAGGGGGCTTATGGTTAGCCCTTTGAGAACTTAATTTAGTTGCTCAAAAATTTTTACTAAAATTTTAATGGAGGAAAATACCATGAGTAAAGTTATCGGTATAGATTTAGGAACTACAAACAGTGTTGTTAGTGTATTGGAAGGCGGCGAGCCTACAGTTATTACAAATCCTGAAGGCAGTAGAATTACCCCTTCAGTTGTTGGTTTTACGAAAGACGGACAACGCTTGGTCGGGCAACTTGCAAAACGTCAAGCCGTTTCAAATCCCGACAGAACAATTTATTCGATTAAACGTCATATGGGCGAAAATTACAAAGTTACAATCGACGGCAAATCTTACACGCCGCCGGAAATTTCAGCAATGGTACTTCAAAAATTAAAAGCAGACGCTGAAGCTTACCTCGGCGAAACTGTAACTCAAGCGGTTATCACTGTTCCTGCTTATTTTAATGACAGTCAACGTCAAGCAACCAAAGACGCCGGCACAATTGCGGGTCTTGAAGTTCTGCGCATAATCAACGAACCGACGGCGGCGGCTCTCGCTTACGGTCTCGACAAGGACAACGAC
>JAFSZS010000039.1 GCA_017455645.1 Selenomonadaceae bacterium
AAAATTTTTGTGACGATTGAGGAAGGCACTTTAAGCGGCGGTTACGGCTCGGCAGTTGCTGAATTTTTGGCAGATGAAAATATTTCTGCGCGGCTTTTAAGATTCGGTATAAAAGATAAATTTGTTGAACACGGCACGCGCGCTGAACTTTTGGAAATTTGCGGCTTGACTGCCAAACAAATTGCCGGGAAAATTCTTGAGGTGCGAAATTTTGTGGGGGCTTTTTAATGAAAAAATTTTTAATTATTGTTTTGCCGTTGTTAATATTTTTTGTGTCCGGTTGCGGCTCTTCCAATAATTCTCAAGAAAATTTTGATGCCAAAATGAAAAAAGCCGCCAAAAACGCAGCTGAAGAATTAACCGAATTTAAAGCACTTTTAGCATTAGAAAAAATTACCGCTGAAGGCAATACTCGTTTGACTGTTCCAACCGGTAAAAACGATATTAATTTGATTTTTGACAGTGAAAATTACGGCTTGGGAGAATTAAGCCAAAGTGAAATTGAATTTTTGAAACAGAAAAATTTGGCTGATGTTCCTTCAATTCCAGAAAGTTACAATATCCTTACTTCAAACAAATACGGCAAAACAATATTCAGTGAACTGTACAATTTCAGAATGGCTGACACCGCTGTTAATCTTGTCAAAAATAAAAATTGGCGTTATCTTACGGAGCAGGAATTAATGGCAGAAATTAACGCCAAATATCAAGAAATGTTTCTTTTGGCTCTGCTGAAAAAATTGGCGGCAAAAAATGAAATGTACACTGCAACTTTGAATAATTTTTTTGATAATGTAAAAAATTTCAGCAATTTGCCTGCGCTTGAACAAACACTGCCCAAAATGCCGATGTATGATTCTGAAATACACTTGCCGAAATTGGATAATCTTGAATTTAGCCGTTACATTCTCAAAGACAACGCGCCGCCTTCGCCTTTTGATAAAGTGAATATATTTTTTATAGACAATCAATTTGACCCGCAAGAAAAAATTGAAGTTGGAATTTTTGAAAGTTTGTACGAGCAACACCCCGATATTGCCAATACTGAAGGCGTTTTTGTAACTTTCGCTTTTTCCTGCAAGCCGAGCAATTCTTCATTTCGTCAATTTGTGCGCAATGTCATTAGAATTAATAATCCCAATGAAGTTGATGAGGTGTATTCGTATTTGGGTTTAAGCGACGACAAAATTAAAGATTTTCCTGAAGAGCGCGGCTATTTTTTTTCAATAAGGGATAATGCGCTGTACATATTGACCAATGATTTTGGCGTTTCCAATCTGATTTTTTGCGTGTACATAATGGAAAAACAGAAATAAATTTTTTTGAGGTATGAAATGGAAATTGAAAATGTTGTTGAGGAAATGCGCACGGCGATTAACGAGCGGGATTTGGAAAAGTTGACGCGCTATGTTGACGTGAAAACTTTTTTGAGTGAAGGCTACGAAGAAGTTACTGACGAGCTTGCCAACAACTGCGCGAAGTTTCACAAAATGTATCCGCACGATTTATTTTTTAAATTCGGCGCGGGCGTTTTGCGCTTTTACAATTCAAAATTTAAGGGCGTGCATTTGGGATTTATAACGCGAGTGATGAAGGTCTACTTTGACAAAAATTTGAAGCCGCCCAAAAGTTTTACAGCCGCGCCTATAGATTTTTGCGCCGTCGAACTTTCAAAACTGCTAAAAGCTTTACATTCCAAAGTTAAAAAAATTACAGTCGAAAAATCCCGCGCCGTTGCCGAAATTGAAATTGCGGGCGATAATTCTTTGTACGGCAAAATGTGGGGGAATTTAAACTTTCAATTTGAATTTGTCGAAGTCGGCGAAATTTGGCAGCTGAAAAAAATTGTAAATGTGCGGGAATTGGTGCCGCCGGTTTTGGATATGGCAGAAAAATTTTGGCCAAAGGAATGGGATTTGGGAATAAAAATATGAACAAGCAACGAATTGATTATGATGGGAAAAATTTTAGTCAACGAACAAAAAATCGATAAAGCCGGTACGCTTGTTGCCGCTGATTCTGAAATAAAAATTCTCGGTGAAGAAATGCCCTTTGTAAGCCGCGGCGGCTTCAAACTTCAAAAGGCTGTCGAAGTTTTCAATTTGAATTTAGGTAAAAAATATGAACAAGCAACGAATTGATATTTTGCTGGCTGAAAAAAATTTGTGCGAAAGTCGCGCCCGTGCAAAGTCTTTGATTATGATGGGCAAAATTTTAGTCAACGGACAAAAAATCGATAAAGCCGGTACGCTTGTTGCCGCTGATTCTGAAATTAAAATTCTCGGTGAAGAAATGCCCTTCGTAAGTCGCGGCGGCTTCAAACTTCAAAAGGCTGTCGAAGTTTTTAATTTGAATTTGGAAGGGAAAATTGCGGCGGATATTGGCGCGTCAACCGGCGGCTTTACAGATTGTATGTTACAGCGCGGCGCAAAAAAAGTTTATGCCATTGATGTTGGTTACGGGCAGCTTGCCTGGAAATTGCGAAACGATGACCGCGTTGTAAATTTGGAGCGTACCAATATTCGCAATGTTGAAACTCTGCCGGATATTTTAGATTTTGCGTCGATTGACGTTGCCTTTATTTCGCTTGATAAAGTTTTGCCGGTTGCATTTAAATTGCTTAGTGAAGTTGGAGAAATTGCCGCGCTGATTAAGCCGCAATTTGAGGCGGGCAAAGAAAACGTCGGTAAAAAAGGCGTCGTCAAAGATAAAAAAATTCATTCGGCGGTTATTGAGTACGTTTTAACTTTCGCGCAGAATTTAAATTTTAAAATTTGCGGGCTGGATTTTTCGCCGATTAAAGGTCCGGAGGGCAATATTGAATATCTTGCTTACCTTTCAAAAAATCCCGTCGCGCAGGAAATTAATTTTGCCGAAAAAATAAATTCGACAGTGGACGCGGCGCACGATATTTTAAATTCAAAATAAATCTTGCAAAAAATTTCAAGGCGTGTTAATATTTTGACGTGAATCAGATAAATAATAATCGTGTATGAAAAAATCCACTGCTATCACAGGCGCAAACAAAAACCCCCCTAGCCGTCATCCTACCGACGGTTCGGGGGTTGCGTCTAGTTAGAACGCGAGGCTTTGAATGTTACCGCCATTTTTTCAGGAGCTTTTTAAACAATTTTCAGACGAACTTTGAAAGGATTTTGGCTTCTGCTTTTTTTATTTCAAACAAAATTTTTTTCAAGCTTGATTAATTTGGCTGAACTTTTCGCCGTAAGCAAGCGCAAGATTTTTTCTCAAGCTTGCAAAATAGTTTAAATCGTTTTCTGAAGTAACAAAATTTTCTGCGGCGTCCCTTGCCTCAAGCAAAGTTTCAACATCACGAAAAATATTTGCAACTTTTAAATCCGGCAAGCCGTGTTGAGCCTCGCCAAAAAATTGTCCCGGTCCACGAATTTTTAAATCTTCCTCGGCAAGTTCAAAGCCGTTGCTTGTCGACTCCATTAAATCAAGCCGTGCCTTAGCCGCGCCTTCCTTGCTGTTTGAAATTAAAATGCAGTAAGATTTTTCAGAGCCGCGCCCGACACGCCCGCGCAGTTGATGAAGTTGCGAAAGTCCAAAACGTTCGGCATTTTCAATTACCATAACCGTTGCATTTGGAACATCGACGCCAACTTCAATAACCGTGGTTGACACCAACAATTTAATTTCCCCGCCGTGAAAACGTGACATAATTTCGTCTTTTTCGGCGGGTTTAATTTTGCCGTGAATCAGCGCGCAGGGAATATCTTTAAAAATTCCGTTGCTTAACATTGCAAATATTTCGGTTGCAGGGTCAATGTAATGCAAACTTTCATATTCGCTGCGCTCAATCAGCGGGCAAACTACGTAAGCTTGACGCCCGCTTAAAATTTCTTCGCGCACAAATTCATAAACTTTTTTTCGACTGCGCACGGTTTTTACTGAAGTTTTAATCGGCTTGCGTCCCGGCGGCATTTGTTTAATCAGCGAAACTTCCAAATCGCCGTAGACAGTCAAAGTCATTGTGCGGGGAATGGGTGTAGCAGTCATAACAATCATATCTGGAACAACTTCAGCTTTTCTGCCGAGTTTTGCGCGTTGAGTAACGCCGAAGCGGTGTTGTTCGTCAGTTATCACAAGTCCAAGATTTTTAAATTTAACTTCGTCCTGAATCAGCGCGTGCGTTCCAATTACAATATCAAATTCGTGATTGGCGATTTTATTATAAATTTCTGCGCGACTTTTTTTTGAAGTTGTAACCTTTGCACTAAGCAAGCCGATTCTGATACCGAAATTTTCCAGCATTTTTGTAAAGGTGTTGAAATGTTGGGCGGCTAAAATTTCAGTTGGAGCCATGAACGCGCCTTGATAACCGTTTTCTACAGCTTTAACAAGTGCAAGCATCGCAACAACAGTTTTGCCGCTGCCTACATCGCCTTGAATTAATCTGCGCATTGGTTGCGGATTTTCCATATCCTGCGCGACGGTTTCAAAAGTTTTGAGTTGGTCGCCCGTCAATTTGAAGGGCAAACTTTCAAAAACTTTTTGTACAAGTTCGCCGTTTTTTTTGCAGGAAATTCCAAGTTGTTCAACGGTATTTTGACGCTTGATTAACATTAAACCGCACTGAATCAAAAATAATTCGTCGAAGGCTAAACGGCGGCGCGCTTGCTTTAAAATTTCTGCGTTTGCCGGAAAATGAATCTGCCTGATTGCAATATCGAGCGGCATTAAATTTAATTTTTTGATAATTGGAGCGGGCAAAATTTCTTTGACGGGCGGCATTGCGTCCAACAAATTTTGAATTGCCGTGCGGAAAAAACTTTGATTGAGCGCGGCAGTTGCAGGGTAAACCGGCTTTATACCAAGTGTAACTTTTTCGCCCGGTTCCAAAATTGAAAAAGAATTAATCTGATTAATCGACAAAACGCCGCTCCAGCTGTCGAATTTAACTTTGCCGATTATCATTATCCTTGTACCGCTGTGCAAAAGTTTCATCAAATATTGTTGGTTAAACCAAATAACTTGAATACTGGCTGTTTCGTCAGTCAAAATCGCCGTGATAATTTTTAATCTGGAAGTTTCGCGCAGGTCTATATTTGAAAGTGTACCAACAAAAATTCCCTGTTCGTCAACCGTTGCACGCGCTATTGGCGTAATATAGCGTTGGTCTTCGTAAGTGCGCGGGTAGTGCGTCAAAAGGTCGTACTTTGTAAAAATATTCAGCTTTTCAAGTTCTTTGGCGCGTCTGGGACCGACGCCCTTAACGTACGTCACGCTGTCAGTAAGTTCAAATTCAGTTTTGCTCATTTCATCACCCAAGCATTTGCTTTACAAAATTTTCAGTGTTGCAATTTTTCGCAAAGTCAATAATTTCTTCCATACCGCCTTGACTGTGATCAATCATATCATTCACAGAATAAATCAGCCGGATAATTTCCTCAAGGCTTACATTTTTTTTTGCAATGGCAGTAAGTACCAGCGCAAATTCCAAAAGTCTAAAAGCCGTCACAAATTTTCAAACTCCGAGCATTTGCCTTACAAAATTTTCTACGCTGCAATTTTTCGCAAAGTCAATAATTTCTTCCATACCGCCTTGACTGTGATCAATCATATCATTTACAGAATAAATCAGCCGGATAATTTCCTCAAGGCTTACATTTTTTTTTGCAATGGCAGTAAGTACCAGCGCAAATTCCAAAAGTCTAAAAGCCGTCACGAAAATTTTAATGTTGTGAAAATCGCCGCCGCTGTACGCGCAGGGATAACACCGCATAAAAAATTCGTTGACTAAATAATTTTCCAAAATGTTACTGAACTTTTCATAAACCTGCGCGAGGATTTTTTCACGATTGAAAGAATAATTTTGGAGCAGTTCCAACTTTTTATCCTGCGCCAATTCCACGCCGTAAGTTTGAATAAAAATTTCAGTCAAAGTTTCGCAGTGTCTTTTAAAATCAAATTCGGCGGGCGGCAATTCTGCAAAAATTTCACAAAGATTTTTCAGCCGTTGATTAATGGAAAAATTTCTGTCTTGCAAAATTTGTATCGCCTGCATTTGCAAATTTATAAAATCTTCAACAGGGCGCGTAATTTTTTTCTTGAAACCAATAATCGCTCGCGCAGTAACTTTTTCAGATTCAGTAAAGGTAATTGGCGCGTTCGACATCAGGATTAAATTTGCGGCAAGCGGACAAGTCAGCGTCATTGACTGCTCAAAAAAATTTTCGTCAAGCTGATAGGTTACGCGCGGAAAACTTTGACATATCGCCGTTAAAAATTCTTCGCCGTGCTTTTTCTGCAAGGAGCAAAGACAATCTGATTCATCTAGAAAAGAACAAACGCCGTCCTTTCGCAACTTTATAACCATAATATCAACATTCGTAATTTCGTCCTCAACCCAATCTGTATGCCGGAAAATTTCGTCTCGCGCAGGATTTTTCAGCGCAGAATATTTATCATAAGTATCTTCGTCAACTATAATTCTCCAATCACGGCAACACCGCGCCCCGCAAATTTTGCCGTCGCAGCGAAATTTTTTTACGTAACTTGGCTCAATGCATTTCATTTATTGACACGTTCCTTTTTCAATGTTAAAATTTTAAAATCTAAATTAGGAGGCTTGAAATGAAAAATATTCCAATAAAATTCAGAGGCAAAAAACTTGACGACGGCGAATTTGTTTACGGCGATTTACTGCAGGGCGCGTTCACTTGCATTGTAACTTCAAATGGCGAATACAAAGTTGACGCAAAAAGCGTTCGGCAGTTGGTAGGCTATTTGGGCGATAAGGAAATTTACGAAGATGACACGCCCAACGGTCGCCCCGCAAAATTAACCGCAGATTTTTAAAATTTTCAAGCTCGCGCAGGCGGGCTTTTTTTGTTTGTAATTAAAATTTTTAAGCTCGCTTAGGCGGGCTTTTTTTTGTTGGTTAAAAAAGTAGCCGCCCAAGCTCGGCGGCTGAAAAAATTTATATGTAATAAATTCAATAATCATCTCATTAAGCAGAACAACCGCCTAAGTCTCCCAAACTTAGACGGCTAAGTGTATCTATCTAACCGTATACATCACGGGGGCGTATTGCTTTAACCTGGTACCGGCGTCTCAAACTTTCGAGGCGTCTTTTTTTTTCGCTAAAATTATAACTATTTTAATTTTTTGTGTCAATGAATAATTTTGCGGCTTTTAATTCGCCATTAAAAATTTTGCCGACGCCCAAAAATTTCCCTTCAGCGTAAACTCTCACAATTTCATTTTCTGCAGAAATATTTGTAGGTAAGCCGTTGCAAAAAGCTTTAACCCTGCGCGACGGCAACTCAAAAATTTTTAAGTGATTCAAACAAAAATCAACCGGCAGTAAAAATTTTCCGCCCGAAATTTTTAAAGCGTCAAGGGTTGCCGAATTTTCCAAATAAAAATTACCGACTCGAACGCGCTGCAAAAATTTCAAAGTGGCAGGAAGTTTCAAACTTTCGCCAATATCTTCAGCCAAAGTGCGAATGTACGTACCCTTGGAACAGTCAATTTCAAGCGTCAAAATATTTTCGGCAACATTTAAAATTTCAATTTTGTTAATCGTGACAAGGCGGCGCGGCATTTCAAATTCAATATTTTTGCGGGCTAAATCGTAAGCTTTACGCCCGTTAATTTTTATCGCAGAATGTTTTGGGGGAACTTGAAAAATTTTGCCCGTAAAACGCTCCAGAATCGATTCTAAGGCGCGTTTGGGGGGTAAGACGATACTTTTTACCTGTGAGACAATTTCGCCCTCAAAATCGCCTGTAGACGTTTTTAAGCCAAACAAAATTTCTGCGCGATAAGTTTTGTCGAAATCAGAAATGTACTCAATAAATTTTGTCGCCTGCCCGACTGCAACCGGCAAAACTCCTACCGCCGCCGGGTCAAGCGTTCCCGCGTGTCCAACTTTTTTTGTACTGAAAATTTTTCGCACAATATTTACAGCGTCGTGGCTTGTCATTCCCGCCGCCTTGTTCAAATTTATAAAGCCGTCATTCATTGTCAAAATCTGAAATTGAAACTTCGGCGCGCTCTTCAAAATCCGCGGGCGTCATCCAGCCGTTTTCAATCATATAATCGCCAATCGCACGAATTAAAATATTTTTAGCCTCGTCAAAATCTTTGTAAAGCGTACAGCCCGCCGCGCGTACGTGCCCGCCGCCGCCTAAAAGCCGCGCAATTTCTGAAACTTCAACGCCCTTGGAGCGCATCGAAACGCGGCAAACTTTTTTTTCTTTTTCGGTAATTAAAAATGCAACTTCCGCCGTGTCAATCACTCGAATTAAATCAATCAAGCCTTCGGTAGTTTCAGTTTGACTGTATAATTTTTCGTCAATGAACATTCCGACGACTTTGCCGCCGTAAAAAAGTTTTGTAGTTTGAAGAGCCGCACTCATAATTTTAACATCTTGCAACGTGCGCTTTTCCATTTGCTCGGAAATTACATTTGGTTCAACGCCAAATTCGACAAGTGCCGCCGCCGCGCGTAAAGTTGCCGGCTTTGTATTGGAATAGTTAAAAAAGCCGGTATCAGTTGCAATTCCGGTGTAAAGGCAAACTGCAATATTTTTGGAAATTTCGGCGTTTAATTCGTTGCAAAGATTAAAAATAATTTCGCAAGTTGCCGCGGCGTCTGCGTCAACGTATAAATCGCCCTCTTCGCCCTTGTTTGTAATGTGATGGTCGATATTTAAAATTGGCGCGTCAGTCAAATTTTTAACTGCGCCGATTCTGTCTGTTGAAGTATCCAAAACTAAAAGTAAATCTGCCGTAAATTTTTCATCTTCGCGCGGCTGCCTGATATCTTCAGCGAAAGGCATAACAGAAAAATTTTTGGGAATTTTATCATCAATGTAAACTTGAGCATTTTTACCCATGGAGCGCAAAATTTGTAACATTGCCAAAGTTGCGCCGAGCGCGTCGCCGTCGGGGTTTACGTGCGCCGTTATTAGAATGTTATCTGCCGCTCTCAACTTCGCCGCCGCTACCGGAAGTGTTATTTTCAACTGTACCACGCTCCTTTTCAATCTGCAACAACAATTTTTGAATATGTTCACTGTAATCAAGCGATTTATCCGGCGCAAAAGAAATTTCCGGCGTAAATCTTAAACGAATGCGCTTGCCAATTTCACGCCGCACAAATCCCAACGCACTTTGTAAGCCTTCCATAGTGTCTTTAATTTGTTCGTCATTGCCCATTATGCTTACGTAAATTGTAGCTTCGCGCAGGTCGCCCGTTAATTCAACTTCAGTAACCGTAACAAATCCAATGCGCGGGTCTTTTATATCGTACAGCAACATTTTGCTGACTTCCTGCTTGATAAGTTCCTGTAACTTTTCAATTCTAAGTTGACTACTCATTTTGTACCTCATTCAAATTTCTTAACAAATTAGCCATTTCAATAGCGGAAACGGCGGCGTCCGAGCCTTTATTTCCCGCCTTGGTGCCGGCGCGTTCAATCGCCTGCTGAATATTTTCAGTTGTAACTACGCCAAAAATTGTGGGTACGCCCGTTTGTAAGCCGACCTGCGCGACGCCTTTGGAAACTTCATTGCAAACATAATCATAATGAGAAGTTGCGCCGCGAATAACCGCGCCGAGGCAAATTACCGCGTCAAATTTTTTGGATTCAGCCAATTTTTTTGCAACAAGCGGAATTTCAAAACTGCCGGGAACCCATGCAATCGAAATATCTTCGTCTGAAACTTCGTGACGCTTTAAAACGTCAAGTGCGCCGCCCAAAAGTTTGCTTGTGATAAATTCATTGAAACGCGCTACAACTATTCCAATTTTTAAACCTTTGCCGGTTAATTTTCCTTCATAAGTTTTCATAATCAATCGCCCCTTTCAAAAACAATTTAGTATAGCAGTTGTAACAAATTTTTTCAACAAAAAAGAGGCGGTCACGGAAGACCGCCGCACTTCGCGCTGGATACGCCTAATTTAGGGAATAGGGAATAGGGTATAGGGAATAGTGGATAGGGAATAGGAAATAGGGGAAAAATGCCGACCGCTTTTGCACTTGCTCAAAGGAATTGTGCGCTTTAGAAATAAAAAAACACAGCTGATAAAAACATTTCAAACAACAAAACGCTGTTCATTGGTAAACCAGCTGACAACTTCTTGAGCCGAGCCGCGCAGGCAAAATAAAATAATTTTATCGCCCTGCAACAGAATTGTATTGCCGTTGGGAATTGCCGCCTTGTTTTTCCGCACGTACGCACAAACTAAACAGGATTTTGGAAGTTTAACATCCATTAAGCGTTTACCTTCTGCGCGAGTGCCTTTTTGAACGATAACCTCAACCGCTTCAGCCTTTGCACCTTCCAAAATTGAAACACGCGTAACGCCGCCGCGCCGCACAAACGCCAAAACTTCACTTGCTGATAAAAGCCGCGCCGAAATTACAACGTCAACGCCGACTTTTTCTATCAAGTCAACATATTCTGTACGATAAACGCGCACCACGGTTTTTTTTGCGCCCATGTGTTTTGCAAGCAACGCCATCATTAAATTTAGCCTGTCATCTTCAGTAAGACAAACTACAACGTCAGCTGAAGCAATTCCTTCTTCCGCCAATAAGTCAACATTCGTACCATCGCCAAAAATCGCAATGCTGCCGCTCTGTAAAAGTGCCGCCATTTCTTCGCAACGCTTACGGTTTTTTTCAATGACTTTGACAGAAACGCCCGCCTCGTTAAGTTGAGTAACCAACGCCCTTGAAATTCTGCCTGCGCCGATTATCATAACTTTTTCAAGCGGACGGGTATTTTGTTGTACAAAGGTTAAACTTAATTTTTCGATTGATTCAGGGAAGCCGATAAAATACGCGCTGTCGTGCACTTGAAAAGTATCATTGCCGTGCGGAATAATCATTTGGTGGTCTCGGTGAATCAAGCCCGCCAAAACTCCTTCAGGCAATTTTAAATCTTTTAGCGGAATGTTTAACCACTTGCTGTACTTGTCAATTTTCGCCTCAAAAAGTCTAACCTTGCCGCCTGCAAAATCGTCAACATTCAACGCGGCGGGCGTCATTAAAATTCGGTAAATTTCATTGGCGGCGATTAGTTCGGGATTTATCATTAAATCAATATCGAAATTTTTTTTCAGATAATCTTTCGCCGCGCCCATAAATTGAATATCACGAATACGGGCGATTGTATGTTTCAAGCCGTGATTTTTCGCCAAAACGCACGCAACCATATTAACTTCGTCAATGTCAGTTACCGCAATGAAAATATCCGCGCCGTTAATATCAGGATCTGTCAAAGTTATTGGGTTGGAGCCGTTTTTGTTAATCGTCATTACGTCCAGATTTTCTTTGACGGCGGTAAGCTGCTCCTCGTCCTTGTCGACAACCACAACTTCGATTTGTTCATTGCTCAAAAGTTCGGCGATTGTATAACCCAATTTGCCCGCGCCTACAATTACCACGCGCATTTTATTTTACTTTTTTGGCTTTGTCTAAAGTTGTTTTGCCCTTGTCATATTTATCTTTGTTTTTGTCTAAAGTTGTTTTGCCGTCGTTATATTTATCTTTTGCCTTGTCAAGAGTAGTTTTGCCGTTGGAATTTTCATCAGGCGGGGGTAAAGGGTTGCCGTTTGAATCTTTCGGCGGCTCGGGCGGATTATTTTTATCGTTGGAATTTCTGTTGCCGTTGTACTTATCTTTCGCGCTGTCGTACTTATCTTTCGCCTTGTCAAGGGTAGTTTTGCCGTTGGAATTTTCATCAGGCGGCGGTAAAGGGTTGCCGTTTGAATCTTTCGGCGGTTCAGGCGGATTATTTTTATCATTGGAATTTCTGCTGTCATTGTACTTATCTTTTGCGCTGTCGTATTTATCTTTGGCTTTATCTAAAGTTGTTTTTGTATTTTGGAAAGGTGCCGCGCTTACAGTTTGAAGACTGCCTGCCGAAATACCGAATACAAACGCGCCGATTAATGCGCCGCTTAAAAGTTTTTTCAATTTCATAATTAAAACCTCCTAATTAAGACTGCCGAATTATAAACCAAAAAAAAATTTTTTGCATTAAAAAAGAATTAAAGTTTTGAGTAATTTATAAAAATTTAATAGAAATGGCAAGTCCAAAAATAAAAAGAATACTTAATTTTCACTTGCAGAAATTTTTGCGCAGGTTTATTATTACGTGTCGAAAATTTTTAACTGAATTTTACTGGAGGAGAAAAATTTAAATGATAGTTGTAATGTCCCCTAACGCCACAAAAGAAAATCTTCAAAACGTGGTAAAAAAATTAGAGTCAATGAATCTGCGCACGCACCTTTCAACGGGCGATGAACGCACAATCGTTGGAGTTATCGGCGATAAAAAAATTATTGCTAACCTTGAAATGGAAATGATGGCGGGCGTAGAAAAAACCGTTCGCATTACCGAAAAATATAAACTTGTCAGCCGCGATTTTCACCCGCAAGATACAATCATTGACGTTGACGGCGTAAAAATTGGCGGCAGTGAAATTATCGTAATGGCTGGACCCTGCGCGGTAGAAAATCTTGAACAACTGCGCGAGGCGGCAAGTGCAGTTAAAAAATCCGGCGCAAAAATCCTGCGCGGCGGCGCGTACAAGCCCCGTACTTCCCCCTACGATTTTCAAGGATTGGGCGAGGAAGGCTTAAAACTTTTGCGCCAAGTTGCAGACGAATTTGATATGAAAGTTGTTACTGAAGTTGTTGACCGCGAAGATATTGCTTTAATGGAAAATTACGCAGATATTTTACAAGTCGGCGCGCGCAATATGCAAAACTTCCAAATGTTAAAAGCCCTCGGCAAAAGTAAAAAGCCGATTATGTTAAAGCGCGGACTTTCTGCAACAATTTCAGAATGGCTTAACGCGGCTGAATACATTATGACGGGCGGCAATGAAAATGTTATGTTCTGCGAGCGCGGAATCAGAACCTACGAAACTTTCACAAGAAATACACTTGATTTAAGCGCGGTTGCGGCAGTCAAGGAACTTTCACATTTGCCAATAGTTGTTGATCCTTCGCACGGCACGGGACGCCGCCCAATGGTTGCTCCAATGGCACGCGCGGCAATAGCGGCGGGCGCAGATGCTTTAATGATTGAAGTTCACCCGCACCCCGAAATTGCACTTTCTGACGGCAACCAATCCTTGACGCCTGAAGATTTTCAAAAGTTAATGGCGAATTTGGGCGAAATTGCCAAGGCTGTCGGTAAAACAATTTAAGGGCTAAGGATTAGGGACTAAGGACTAGGGATTTTTAAGCTACTCGAAAATTTTTATAAAAAGGCGGGTGATTGAAATTTTATGATTAAACTTGCGATAATTGGCGTCGGATTAATTGGCGGCTCTTTGGGATTATGTTTGAAAGAAAAACTCGGCGACGAAATTTTTATAACCGGGCTTTGTCGAAGTGAAAAATCTATGCAACTTGCAAAAAATTTAGGCGCGGTAGATTTTGCCTCCGCAGATATTGAAAAAGTTGTAAGCGACGCAGATATTATTTATTTAAGTCCGCCCGTTTTGCAAATTGTTCCAATGGTAAAAAAAATTCTGCCCTACCTGAAAAGCGGCGCAATTTTGACTGACGCGGGCAGTACCAAAAAATATATTTGGCAGGAACTCAAAAAAATTCTTCCGCCTGATATTTATTACATTGCAGGACACCCAATGACAGGGCGTGAAAAATCCGGCGTTGCCGCGGCTAAGGCTGACCTTTTCAAAAATAAAGCTTACGTTATCGTTAAAACTACCGGCGCGCCCGTTGACGCTTACGAAAAATTAATGAAGATTTTAACTTTGACAGAGGCGAATTTTACCGAACTTGACATTGAAAAGCACGACCGTTGCGCGGCGATTATCAGCCACGTACCACATTTGGCGGCGGCGGCTCTAGTAACTTTACTTAATCGCGCAGGAGAAGATTTAGATTCTTGCTTAAAATTAATTGGCGGCGGCTTCAAAGACACAACGCGAATTGCAAGTTCAAACGCCGATATGTGGGCTGATATTTGCGTTACCAATGCTGAATACATTTCAGAAAATCTGCGCGAATTTCAAAAAATTATTGGTGAAGTTATAACCGCCGTTGACAATCACGACCGCCAATTTATTCACGATTATTTTACAAAGTCGAAGGCGCGGCGTGATGAAATTCTGGAAACTGTCGAGCGCAAATTTGACCCCAATTAAGGGAATAGTAAATAGTGGAAAGGGAATAGTGTTTTCTTTGTTTTAAAAAACTGCTTCGGCAGTCTTTTTTTTGCAGGAAAAATTTTTCAGCCAAAAAGATATGTATATTCCAAAAAATTTTGTCAGCGAGCAAAGTCAATATTTTCGCTAAAGTGTAAAGGATTCTTTAAACTGCTAAGACTGCCAAACAAAGGATTATCAAGATAAAAGTTGAATAAAATTTTGAGATTAAAAAATGAGGTGGTTAAATGAAAGTAACGGTTGAACGCGACGATACAATAAAAATCCTAGCATTTGAAGGACAACTTGACGTTGCAAGCTCCGATTTTGCGCGTGAAGAAACTTTAAAGTTACTCGATGATAAACCTACAATAATTTCAATGGCAAAATGCACTTATGTTTCAAGCTCGGGGTTGCGTGCACTTTTAATGATTGCCAAGGCGGCAAAGCCAAAGGGCGTTAAAGTCATTTACGCGGAAACAATTCCTGAAGTTATGGACGTTTTGCAAATGACGGGCTTTATAAAATTTTTAACCTGCGCGAAGACGATTGAAGAAGCCGAAAAGGAGTTGGCGGGCAAATGAGAATAGACTTACACCCGACCGGAAAATACGGCGATTTTAAAATTCGCCCCGGCTTAATGCTTGCCAACGGTGCGCATATGGTGCCGGGCGGCGTCAACTTTACAATTTATTCTTCCGGCGCAAAAAGTTGCGAATTGGTTTTATTCCATTCGCACGAAAAAGAACCTTTCGCTACAATTCCTTTCCCTGAAGATTATAAAATTGGCAACGTCTTTGCAATGATAGTTTTTGATTTGGATATTGAAGATATTGAATACGGCTTTAAAATGGACGGCGATTATAATTTTCAACGCGGAGATGTTTTTGACAAAACTAAAATTTTGCTTGACCCGTACGCAAAAATAATTTCAGGGCGTGACGTTTGGGGAGAAGAGCCGGATTGGGAAAATAAATTCCAATACCGCTCCAGAATTTCACTTGAAGATTTTGACTGGGAAGGCGACACGCCCTTAAAAAGTTCGCACAAAGAATTGATAATCTATGAAGCGCACGTTCGCGGCTTTACCAAAGATGAATCCAGCGGCGTAAAATTCAAAGGCACTTACGCGGGACTTGTCGAAAAAATCCCCTACCTTAAAGAACTCGGCATTAACGCCATTGAACTTTTGCCGATTTTTGAATTTGATGAATTTGAAGGCGCACGCAAAGACGCTGAAGGCAAGCCGCTTTTAAATTACTGGGGTTATTCAACAGTTGGATTTTTTGCGCCTAAGGCAGGTTACGCGGCAAGCGGCAGATTTTCAATGCAAAATGACGAATTAAAAAATCTCGTCAAAGAATTGCACAAAAACGGTATCAGAATTATTCTTGACGTTGTTTTTAATCATACGGCTGAAGGCAACGAATATGGACCCTACATTTCTTTCAAGGGAATTGACAATAAAACCTACTACATTTTGACGCCCGACGGCTACTATTACAACTTCAGCGGTTGCGGCAACACTTTAAATTGCAATAATCCTATCGTGCGCAATTTTATTTTGACTTGCCTGCGCTATTGGGTTGCAACTTATCACGTTGACGGATTCAGATTTGATTTGGCGGCAATTCTCGGGCGTGATGCATTCGGCGCGCCTATGGCTAACCCGCCGCTGTTGGAGTCTTTGGCTTACGATCCTGTTTTGAGTGATTCAATTTTAATTGCGGAGGCTTGGGACGCCGGCGGATTGTATCAAGTCGGCTCTTTTCCAAATTACGGGCGTTGGGCTGAATGGAACGGCAAATACCGCGACGACTTAAGAAAATTTTTGAAGGGCGAAAGTGGCAAGGCTGAATGTTTGGCTTACAGAATTTCCGGCTCTGAAGATATTTACAACAGATTTTGGCGCGGCGATTGTGCAAGCGTCAACTTTATAACTTGCCACGACGGCTTCACTTTGTACGATTTATTCGCCTACAACGATAAACACAACGAGGCGAACGGCTGGAACAACAACGACGGCGGCAACGATAATGACAGCTGGAATTGCGGCTGGGAAGGCGATATTAATTTACCGGCTGATATTAAATATTTGCGTCACAAAATGATTAAAAACGCCGCGGCTGTTCTTTTGACAAGTTGGGGTATTCCAATGATTTTGGCGGGCGATGAATTCGGCAATTCCCAATTCGGCAACAATAACCCCTACTGCCAAGACAATAAAATTTCGTGGCTTGATTGGAATGACTTTGAAAAAAATCAAGACCTGTACAAATTTTTCAAGAAAATGATTTCCTTCAGAAAAGCGCACCCCGTTTTAATGAGAATGTCCAAAGATATTCCGTACGGCTACCCAATGTTCAGCGTGCACGGGGCGAACGCGTGGCAATTCGACCATTCGCCGGAAAACAGACTTTTGGGCGTAATGTTTGCCGGCAAAACCGCTGAAGGCGAAGACGATTTTATTTATCTGGGAATTAACGCGCACTGGGAAAGTCACGGCGTTTGGCTGCCGCAACTTCCGCCAAATATGACGTGGCAAGTTGAAATTAATACAGATTTGGGCGACAATGCAGTTTACGATTCACCCGCTGAAATTAATCCCGAAAATCAATTTATCATCGGCGCGCGCTCGGTTATTGTCTGCACTTCAAAAAAGCAACGCTAAAACCTGCGCGACGCTAAAAAATTAAAACGCACAGAATTTCTTTGTTGGAAACCTGCGCGTTTTTTTTATTGGATTCAATCCGGAATTTGTAGCCCTCATTTAGACTTGCACTTTAACTTTTAAAAAAATAACTGGATTGTAAAAAAAAAATGCCGACTCGTTGAAATGAAAATTAGAAAAATTAAATTTATTGACAAAAATTTGATAAATGCTGTTAATTGGATTCAATCCAGAATTTGTATCCTTCATTTGGAATAGTATCAAGGTGAATTGAACTTTGCTCTGAAATTTTTAACTTGCGGCGAATGTTGCTGATATGCATTCTCAAGGTATTGCTTGTAAGCTGAAGTTCGCTGTCATTCCAGATCATTTCATAAATTTTCTCCAAAGTCAAAGGCTTGTTGATATTGTCAATAAAATTCAGCAGTACTTCAAATTCTGTCGGCGTGAAGTCAATCAATTCGCCGTCAACGTTCACTTGTCTTTTCAACTGATACAAAATTACA
>JAFSZS010000040.1 GCA_017455645.1 Selenomonadaceae bacterium
GAATCAATCGTTAAGCCCGAAGAAATTAAATGGCGCGACGATTCCGAGCTTAGCAAATCGGGTGGCGCATTGCAGGGCAAGTTAGATTTGCTGGTAGATTTGGATTTCAGAATGGCGGCATCAGCTTTGTATTCGGACGTTGTACTTCCGACTGCAACTTGGTACGAAAAGGACGATTTGTCATCAACAGATATGCATCCGTTCGTTCACCCGTTCCAAGCGGCAGTAGATCCGTTATGGGAAGCTAAAAGCGACTGGGATATTTTCCGCACGTTAGCTAAGGCAGTTTCAAAAGTTGCGACGGAAGCCAATTTGCCTGTCTATAAAGACGTGTTCGCCGTCCCGATTCAGCACGACACCGAAGGAGAAACCGCTCAGCCCGAAGGAAAAATTTTCGACTGGAGCAAAGGCGAATGCGAGCCGATACCCGGTAAGACAATGCCCGCTATCGCTATGATTGAGCGCGACTACACTAAGCTTTACGACAAATGGGTTGGGCTTGGTCCCGCAATTCAGAAGGGCAACGGCATGAAAGGTCTCGGCTGGAAATCCGACGATTTATACGAGGAAATTCGCACGCGCAACGGCATTGTTGAGGATAAGAATTTAATTTCCTACGGTATGCCGTCAATGTACACCGCCAAACAGGCTTGCGATGCGGTTATGGGCTTGTCGACGACTACAAATGGTAAAGTTGCTGTACGCGCTTGGGAAGATTTAGAGCGCAAAACCGGCTTGAGCAATTTAACCGACCTTGCCAAAGACCGCGAGAGCGAACGTTTTACTTTTGAACAGGTCGCTATTCAGCCGCGCGAAACTATTACGTCGCCGACATTTACTGGCTCTAATCAAAATCGCCGATTCACTCCGTTTAGCGTCAGCATTGAACAGCTTGTGCCCTTCAGAACAGTTACAGGGCGACAAAGTTTTTACCTCGACCACGAGATGATGTTTGAATGGGGAGAGGCGATGAGCGTTTACAAACCAATTCTCGACTTCAAGCCGCTGAAAAATCCGCTCAAAACTTCTAAGGAAATCACGCTGAAATTTTTGACGCCGCATAATAAATGGTCAACGCATTCAATGTATTTCGACAGCCAGCAACTTCTGACGCTGTTTAGAGGCGGACAAACTGTTTGGCTCAACGAGAAGGACGCGGCAGAAATCGGCGTAAAGGATAACGATTGGTGCGAAGTTTATAATCGTAACGGCGTAGTCATTTCCCGCGCAGTAGTTACACCTCGTTTGCCTCGCGGTGTTATGTTTATGTATCACGCGCAGGACAGACATATTAACGTCCCCGGTTCAAAAATTTCCGGTACACGCGGCGGCACTCACAACACGCCTACCAGAATACATATGAAACCAACTCATATGATTGGCGGTTACGGGCAGTTAAGCTACGGTTTTAATTATTACGGACCGACGGGAAATCAGCGCGATATTTATATTGTTGCACGGAAAATGGAGGAGGTTGATTGGCTTGAAGATTAAAGCGCAAATTGCAATGGTGATGAATCTTGATAAATGCATTGGCTGTCATACTTGCTCAATCACCTGCAAAAATGTTTGGACGAATCGCGCAGGCGCGGAATATATGTATTTTAACAACGTCGAAACTAAGCCGGGCGTAGGTTATCCGCGTGATTGGGAAAATCAAGAAAAATGGAAAGGCGGCTGGCAACTTGACGGCGGCGAACTTTCATTAAAAACCGGCTCGAAGTTGGAACGTATTTTGAAACTTTTCTACCATCCTGAACAACCTGAAATGAAAGATTATTATGAGCCGTGGACTTACGATTATGAAACTTTGATAAATTCCAAACGCAAAAATCATCAGCCTGTAGCGCGTCCGCGTTCTTTAATCACTCAACAACGAATGGAAATTAAAGCGGGACCAAATTGGGACGACGACTTGGCGGGCGGCGAATCTGCGCGAAAAGATTATAATTTGAAAAAAGTTGCGGCAGATATAACTTTGGAGTTTCAAGATATTTTTATGAAATATTTGCCGCGCAACTGTAACCACTGCTTGAATCCTGCTTGCGTAGCAGCGTGTCCGAGCGGCGCAATTTACAAACGCGATGAAGACGGCGTTGTTTTGGTTAGTCAAGATGCTTGCCGCGGCTGGCGTCATTGTATCCCCGCTTGCCCGTACAAAAAAATCTACTACAACTGGAAAACCAACAAGGCTGAAAAATGTACTTTTTGTTATCCGCGCCTTGAAAACGGCTTGCCTACAGTTTGTACCGATACTTGCGTTGGGCGTATTCGCTATTTGGGCGTAATTCTTTACGACGCGGACGCAGTTTTTGACGCGGCTAAAACTTCAGACGAAAAAAATATTTATTTCAATCTGCTTGACATTATAAAAAATCCACATTCACCGGAAGTACAAGCGGCGGCTCGCGCAGAAGAAATTTCTGAAGCGTGGATTAAAGCGGCTGAAGTTTCACCCGTCTACCAAATTATAAAAGACTGGAAATTGGCGTTGCCGTTACACCCTGAATATCGTACTCTTCCAATGGTCTGGTACATTCCGCCACTTTCGCCGATTATGAAAGCCGTTGAAGACAAAGTTTATTTGCCAAAATCTGACGCAATGAGAATCCCGCTAAAATATTTGGCTGAACTTTTCGCAGCGGGTAATATCGAAGTTATCACAAAAACTTTGCAACGCCTTTTAGATATGCGGACGGTTATGAGGAAAAAAGAAATTTCTGAACCTGCGCCGCAAAATTTGGAATTTGAAATTGGCGAATATGAAAAAATGTATCGCCTTTTGGGAATTGCAAAGTACAGCGAAAGAATTAAACTTCCCGCCGGTTTACAAGGCAAAACTCACGAGCAACTGCGCGAATTGCAAGGCAGCGCGGGTTATGTTTGTCCCGGAGGTTTTTGCTGATGGAAGAATACCAACTGACGCTTAGAATTGCGGCGTATTTTTTGGAATACCCGGACGCCGAATGGTGGCAAGATTTTTCAGAATACAAAAAAGCCTCCGCCGAAATTGCAACGCCTCAAGTTAAAAGCGCGTTTGCAGATTTATTTGAATACGTGGAAAATTTGGGCGCGGCTGAATATGAAAATTTATATGTGCGTTCGTTCGATTTTTCGCAGAATACCAATTTATATTTGACGACGCACAACCGCACGGATTTTGGCAAACAGGCACAGGAACTTCACGAATTTAAAACTTTATTCTTAGAAAACGGCTACGACTTAAATAAAGAATTGCCCGACTATTTACCGGCGATATTGGAATTGGCGGCGGCAGTTCCACCCAAAAACGCTAAAAAAATTCTTGACGCGGCGCGGGATAAAATCGAGCTCCTGCGCGACAGATTCATAGAGGCGAAATTGGCGCAGGCTTTTTTACTGGATACTATCTTGACGCAAGCAGACCGCTTGGAGGTGAATAATAATGAGTGAATTTTTTTGGGGAGCGTTGCCTTACGTGGCGTTTACATTTTTAATAGTTGGTACAGCGGTAAGATATTCACGCGATGAAAGAAATTGGACGACAAAAAGCAGTGAATTTCTTGCAAAAAAAAGTTTGAAGTACGCGGGACCAATGTTTCATTTGGGGTTGTTTATGGCGGCGGGCGGACATTTTATCGGAATTTTAATACCAAAATTTTTGACTGACGGCGCGGGAATTGACGAGCATTTATATCACATAATTGCATTGGCAGGCGGTATTCCGGCGGGGCTTTTATTTTTCGGCGGATTCTTTTTGTTAATGCAAAGGCGTTTCAGCTATTCAAAAATGAAAGTCAATACCTCAAAAATGGACGCCGTTTTATATTTAATTTTGTTTTGGGCAATAGCGACAGGCTGTCTTGCAACGGCGTTAAATGCAACGGGGATTTTGGGCGACTTCAATTACCGTGAAACAATTTCGCCTTGGTTCAGAAGTTTGTTAATGTTGCAGCCTGACGTTTCATTAATGGAAAATGTACCGCTGATTTTTAAGTGTCATATGTTGGCGTGGATGGCAACGGCTGTAATTTTCCCGTTTACAAGGTTGGTACATTGTCTTTCATTTCCGTTTGAATATTTTTGCAGGAGCAATATAATTTACAGAAAAAAATAATTTTTGGGAGAGATTTTAATGGAAAGTAAAATGTTTTGTTACCAGTGCCAAGAAACGGCGGGCAACAAAGGCTGTACCGTCAAGGGCGTTTGCGGCAAGACTGCAGAAATTGCAAATTTGCAGGATAAATTGATTTTCGCAACAAAAAAATTGTGCGCGGCGAAAGTTCCCAATGTCGGTAAAATTGTAACGCTGAATCTTTTCTGCACAATTACTAATGCAAATTTTGACGCCAAATTTTTAAATGACAGAATCAATTTGACTTTGAATTTAATTCCAAAAAATTTTACAGTGCCTGAAAAAATCGGCGTCCTTTCAACCGAAGATGAAGATATTCGCAGCCTGCGCGAGCTGATAACTTACGGCTTAAAAGGAATGGCGGCGTACCTTTACCACGCCAACGCCTTAGGTTATGACGACGAAAAAATTAACGCTTTTATGCAGGAAACTTTGGCAAAACTTTTGGACGATAAATTGAGCGGCGAAGATTTAATTTCGCTTGCACTTGAAACAGGAAAATTCGGCGTCTATACAATGGCACTTTTGGACAAGGCTAATACCGAAACTTTCGGCAACCCCGAAATTACAAAAGTTAATATCGGCGTCAGAAAAAATCCCGCAATTTTAATCAGCGGTCACGATTTCGCAGATTTGGAACAACTTTTGAAACAAACTGAAAATACCGGCGTTGACATCTACACGCACGGCGAAATGTTGCCTGCTCATTACTACCCAAAATTTAAAAAGTACAAAAATTTTGTCGGCAATTACGGCAACGCTTGGCACTTGCAACAAAAAGAATTTGAAAAATTTAACGGCGCAATTCTTTTAACTACAAACTGCCTTGTACCGCCGAAAGAAAGTTACAAAGACAGAGTTTTTACAACGGGCGCGGTTGCCTTTGAAGGTTGCACGTACATTGACGAAGTTAAAGGCAAAAAAGATTTTACGCCGCTGATTGAATGTGCGAAAAAGTGTCCGCCGCCAACTGAAATTGAAAAGGGCGAAATTGTCGGCGGCTTTGCACATGAACAAGTTTTCGCACTTGCTGATAAAGTTGTTGACGCTGTTAAATCCGGCGCAATTAAAAAATTTATCGTAATGGCGGGCTGTGACGGTCGGCAAAAATCCCGTGAATACTACACCGAATTTGCTAAGGCTCTTCCAAAAGACACGGTAATTTTGACTGCGGGCTGTGCAAAATATAAATTTATCAAATTGCCGCTCGGCGATATTGGCGGTATTCCACGTGTACTTGACGCGGGGCAATGCAACGATTCATATTCACTGGCTTTAATCGCCCTCAAACTCAAGGAAGTTTTCAAACTTGACGATATAAACAAACTGCCGATTGTCTATAATATTTCTTGGCTGGAGCAGAAAGCGCACATTGTTTTACTTGCACTTTTGTATTTGGGCGTTAAAAATATTCACTTGGGACCCACTCTGCCCGCGTTTTTAAGTCCAAATGTTACAAAAGTTTTGGTTGAAAATTTCGGCATTGGTACAATTTCGACAGTTGAAGACGATATTAAAAACTGGATTTAAATAAAAACTCCGAGCGAAAATATCTAAGGCAACGGCTTGCCTGAATTAAATTCACGGGGCGGCGCGGGAAACTTCGCCGCCTTCCATTTTTGTAAAGGAGAAATTTTTATGAAAGAAATTAAAGTTCAAGACGCAATCGGGCAAATTCTCTGCCACGATGTTACGGAAATTGTTCGCGGCGTTACCAAAGGCGCAAAATTTCGCAAGGGGCACGTTATCACGGCTGAAGACGTTCCCGCACTTTTGAAACTCGGCAAGGAAAATATTTTTGTTTGGGAAAATGACGAAACTAAACTTCACGAAAATGACGCCGCCGAAATTCTGAAAAATATTTGTCAAGGTGAAAATTTAACCGCCTCCGAAGTCAAGGAAGGCAAAATTGAACTTTCGGCAACTTGCGACGGACTTTTTCACGTTGATGAAGATAAAATTTTTGAAATTAATTCTGTCGACGAAATTTGTATCGCTACTATTCAAAATAATATTCCAGTCAAAAAATCAAAAAAAATTTCAGGGATGCGCGTTATCCCCCTCGTTATCGACAAAGAAAAAATGTTGCACGTTCAAAAAATCGCAGGAGCCGCGCCGCTTATGAAAATTGTGCCGTACAAAAATTTTAAAGTCGGCTTGATTGTTACCGGTTCTGAAATTTTTCACGGCAGAATTAAAGACACTTTCATGCCGGTTATTGAATCGAAATTAAAAAGTTACGGGCTTGAAATTTTGGAGCGGCGAATTTCTGACGATTCAAAGGAAATGACAAAAAATTTTATCGACGAGCTTTTAAATTTGGGAATGGAAATGATAATTTGTACCGGCGGAATGAGCGTAGATCCGGATGACAGGACGCCCGCCGCAATTCGTGACAGCGGCGCAGAAATTGTAACTTACGGCGTGCCCGTTTTGCCGGGTGCAATGTTTATGCTTGCTTACAAAAATAAAATTCCGATTATGGGCTTGCCGGGCTGTGTTATGTACTGCGCGAAAACTATTTTTGATATTGCACTTCCAAGAATTTTGACGGGCGAAATTTTGACGCGGCAAGATTTTACAAAATTGGGCGTTGGAGGTCTTTTGTAATGGAAGGCTTAATTTTGGAAGACGCCATTAAAATTTTGCTCGCGCAGGTAAAAAAAATTGAAGACGTTGAAAAAATTCCGTTGCTTGAAAGTGTCGGCAGATTTACGGCGAAAGATTATTTTGCAAAGTTCGACAATCCGCCGTTCAATCGTTCGCCGCTCGACGGTTACGCCTTAAAATCTGAAGAAACGCCCGGCAAATTTAAAATTGTTGGTGAAGAATGCGCGGGCGATTTTTTTGACGGCGAAATTAAAAATTCTGAATGCTTGCGAATTATGACGGGCGCGGCAATTCCTGTAAGCTGTGATTGTGTCATTCGGCAGGAAGATATTCAGCTTGACGGCGAAAATATTTTTGTACCGTACAAATTAAAACGCCACGAAAATTTTTGTTTTGCGGGCGAAGATGTTAAGGCTGGAAAAATTTTAGTCAAAAAAAATACAAAGTTAAACGCCAAACACATTGCGATTTTGGCAAGTCAAGGATTTGCTGAAGTTGAAGTTTACAGGCTGCCGAAAGTTGCAGTTGCGTCAACCGGCGACGAACTTTTAAACCCCAATGAAAAACTTTCCGGCGGCAAAATTTACAACAGCAATTTATTTTATATGGCGGCGCGGCTTAAAGAATTTGGATTTACGCCAATAATTTTGGGCAACCTGCGCGACGACGTGGAGGCGGCTTGTACAAAAATTCGCAGCGTCGAAAATGAAATTGATTTTTTGATAACAACGGGCGGCGTTTCAGTCGGCAAAAAAGATATTATGCACGAAGTTGTAAAAAATTTGGGCGAAAAAATATTTTGGCGCGTGCTGATAAAACCGGGCGCGCCTGTTATCGGATGGAAAACTGAAAAATTTTTGGGGCTTGCACTTTCGGGAAATCCTTTTGCCGCCTTTGCAACTTTTGAGCTTTTGGCGCGTTATGTGCTTGCCGAATTTACCGACAACACCGAAATTATTTACGCTCATACAAATGCGGTTATGGCTGACGAGTTCAATAAAAAAAGTCCTTCGCGCAGGTTTATTCGTGCAAGGCGGCGGCAAGGCAGAATTTATTTGCAAAGTCAACACGAATCCGGCTCCTTGTATTCGGCGGCAAATTGTAATTGCCTTGTCGATATTCCAGCCGGTACAGAAAAACTTTCAATCGGCGATGTTGTAAACGTGATTTTGCTTTAAAATCGATTCTAAGGCGCGTTTCAAATCTTTTGCAAGGTTTTATATTACAGAGTGCTTTTAAACGCGTCTGGGGGCAAATGTGAGCGCGTACGGGGGTTTTTGAAAGGCTTATGACAGATAAATTTAACCGCAAAATTGAATACGCCAGAATTTCTGTAACCGACCGCTGCAATTTGCGCTGTCGATACTGTATGCCGGAAAACGGCGTTGAAAAAATTTCGCACGCTGATATTTTAACTTACGAAGAAATTATTCACGTTGCCAAAATTTTTGCGCGGCTCGGTATTAAAAAAATTCGGCTTACCGGCGGCGAACCGCTCCTGCGTAAAAATATTTGTAAACTTATCGCCGCCTTGAAAAGTATTGCCGGTATCGAAATTGTGACTTTGACTACCAACGGCGTACTTTTAAAATCTTTCGCGCAAGATTTAATTTCGGCGGGGATTGACGGTATAAATTTGAGTTTGGATACGCTCGACGAAAAAATTTTTGAAAACTTGACGCGGCGTAATTTTTTTTTGAAAGTTATTGAAGGTCTTCAGATTTTGCTTGATTTAAATTTTTCAAATGTGAAAATAAATTGCGTACCGTTGCGCGGCGTCAATGACTGCGACATTTTAAAACTTGTTGCACTTGCCAAAAATTATCCCGTCAAAGTCAGATTTATTGAACTTATGCCTATTGGCTGCGCAGAAAATTTTTGCGGCGTTCCAACTTCTGAAATTTTTAATCTGATTGAAAAAAATTGCGGCTCCCTCGCGCAGGTTGAAAAAAATTCTTTGTGCGGTCCCGCTAAATATTTCAAGTTAAAAAATTTCGTTGGGCAAATTGGATTTATCGACGCGCTGAAACATAAATTTTGCGGCGATTGTAACAGAATCAGATTGACTGCTGAAGGATTTTTAAAGCCGTGTTTGAATTTCGGCACGGGCTTAGACGTGAAAAATTTGTTGCGCTCAAATTTCAGTGATGAAGAAATTTTTTCTGCGATTGAGCAAACAATTTACAACAAGCCGCGGGAACACCTTTTTAACAAAAAAAATAATCTGCGCGACGGGCGGAAAATGTATCAAGTTGGAGGTTGAAAAATGGGCAGGATTAACGCAATTTGTATAAGCGAAAAGCGCGGCACAGCTAAAAAATTTGTTGACGCGGCAACTTTTCATACAGAATTTGGAATTGTCGGCGATGCGCACGCGGGCAGTTGGCACCGGCAAATTAGTTTTTTGGGGCAAGCTGAAATTGACGAATTTAAAAAGCGCGGCGCAAAAATTGAGGCGGGCGCGTTTGGCGAAAATATTATTGCGGAAGGTTTTACTTTTAAAAATTTGCCGCTCGGTACGCGGTTGAAAAGCGGCGAAGTTTTTTTTGAAATTACGCAGATTGGCAAGGAATGTCACAACCACTGCGCAATTTTTCAGCAAATGGGCGATTGCATTATGCCGCGTGAAGGAGTTTTCGCCCGCGTCTTGCACGGCGGCAAAATTCAAATTGGCGACGAATTGGAAATTGCAACAGAAAAAATTCCCCTTGACGCCGCAATTATTACGGCAAGTGATAAAGGTTTTTCTGGCGAACGTGAAGATTTAAGCGGCGCAAAAGTTTTGGAAATTTTGACTGCGAACGGCTACAAAGTTTCAGAAAAAATTATCCTACCTGACGATAAAAAACTTTTGGCAGAAAAAATGATTGAGTTTGCAAATTTGGGAATAGGTTTAATTTTGACAACGGGCGGAACGGGATTTTCGCCGCGTGACGTGACGCCGGAGGCAACCATTGAAATTTGCGAAAGACTCGCGCCGGGTATTTCCGAGGCAATGAGAAATTATTCAAAGCAAATTACGAAGCGCGCAATGTTGAGCCGCGCCGCCGCCGGTATTCGCAAGCGTTCATTGATTGTAAATTTGCCCGGCAGTGTCAAGGCGGTTGACGAATGTTTGAATTTTATTTTGCCGACACTCCGGCACGGGATAGAAATTTTGCGCGGGGATGATTCAAATTGTGGACACTGAAAAAATTTCATTGCTGATAATTGCGGGCGGCAAAAGTTCACGGCTCGGCGAAGATAAAAGATTTGTAACAATCGGCGGCGTTACTTTGCTTGAAAATATTTTAAAAAAATCTGCCGCTCAAAACTTTTCAGAAATTTTTTTGTGCGTCGAAAGTGAAACTGCGCTAATAAAAAATCTTGCCGCGCAGTACAACGCAAAAATTTTAGTCGATACAATACAAAACGCGGGCGCACTTGCGGGAATTGCAAACGGCTTAAAACATTCAAAAAATCTTTGGTCGCTCGCCGTTTCCTGCGATATGCCTTTTTTCGATTTTGAAATTTTAAAAGCTGTAACTTTGTCAAAAAATTTGGCGGTTATACCCGTTGTTGGCGGACGGCGGCAAATGCTCGGCGCGTTTTACCATAAATCGGCGGCTGAAATTTTTTTTGGCGAATTAAAAAATAATCAAAATAAAATCCTTGACGCTGTAAAAAAAATTCCGCACAACTTTTTAGAAATTTCAAGCGGCGCGGCTAATTTTTTCAATGTCAACACTCGCGCAGATTTAAAATTGGCACGCGGCAGGGCTGAAAATCTTTTGCGCAAAGTTCCAATAATTTCAATCGTTGCGCCAACTTCCGGCACAGGCAAAACTACTTTCATTGAAAAAGTTACAAAAAATTTGACGGCGGCAGGCTTAAAAATCGGCGTCATAAAAAGCGATGCGCACGGATTTAATTTGGACGTGGAAGGCAAGGACAGCCAAAAATTTCAAGCGGCGGGCGCAAAAAGCGTGGCTGTAGTTTCGCCCGACGGATTTTTTATAATTCAGAAAACCGAAGCGCGGGAAAATTTTTTAAAAGTTGCAGAAAAATTTGAGGACGTGGATTTAATTTTGACAGAAAGCCGAACTCACGGGATTTTTCCCGCAATTTCACTTTGGCGCGGCAAGGGCGAAGTTATCGCTGATGAAAAAGTTGCAGCGATTTTTTCAAGCGAAATTCAACCTTCAGAAATTTTTCAAGCTGATTTGAACGATACAGAAACTGCGCGAAAAGTAATTTTGTTTTTGGCGGGATTAAGCCTTGAAAGATGAACAAAAAAAAATCGCCGCCGCCTATGAAACGGTCGGCAAACTTTCAAATTTGTATGACGGAATGATGACAAATTCAAGCTTTTTGGGGCGGCTTGCAATGAAAATTTTTTGGGGACTTTCTGACGCAGATTATCTGAAATTTTTAAGTTACGCCTTCGCCGGTATTTCAGAAAATTTTTCCGGTAAACTTTTGGAAGTGCCGGTAGGTACGGGCGTTTTGTCTTTGCCGCGGTATAAAAATCTGCGCGACGCCGAAATTTTTTGTGTTGACTATTCAGAAAAAATGTTGACAGCCGCCAAAAATCACGCCGAAAATTTGAACTTGCCAAATATAAAATTCTTGCGCGGCGATGTTGGAAATTTGCCTTTCGGGGATAAAATTTTTGACGCGGTTTTATCGATTAACGGTTTTCACGCCTTCCCAAATAAAAACGCCGCCTACAGTGAAACTTTCAGAATTTTGAAGGACGGCGGCACTTTTTGCGGCACTAAATATATAAAAAATCAAAACGCCGTGACAGATTTTTTTGTTAAGAATTTTTGCGAGCGGCTCGGCTACTTCACGCCGCCTTTTGAGACTTTGCAAAGTTTAGAACTGAAATTAAAAAAAATTTACGGCGCGGTTAAAATTTCAAGCGTTCAATCTTTCGCCGGTTTTATCTGCAGAAAATAATTATTCAATGTTACAAATTTCTTTCTTCAAAAAATCTATATCCTTGATAAAAAATTTCGGCTACTTCACGCCGCCTTTTGAGACTTTGCAAAGTTTAGAGCTGAAATTAAAAAAATTTTACGGCGCGGTTAAAATTTCAAGCGTTCAATCTTTCGCCGGTTTTATCTGCAGAAAATAATTATTCAATGTTACAAATTTCTTTGCCGCAATTTTCGCACTGAATTTCACTTTTCAGAAAATCAATATCTTTAATGAAAATCAAGCCGTCGCGCATTTCGATAACATTTTGGCGGCGCAGTTCGCTTAACATTCGATTTAAACTTTCGCGGGCGGTTGCAGAATAATTTGCAAGTTCCTGATTCGTAAGCGGCACCGAAATTAAAATTCCGTCGTCAAATTTTTGTCCGTAACTGTTGGAAAGTCTAATCAGCGTCGAATAAAGCGCGCCCTTTTTGCCGTACAAAAGTAAATCACGAAATTTTGAATGTTGCTTGAGCATGTGCTGTCCGATAATTTTTAAAAGACTTATCGCCAAGGAAGGCTTTTTCTCAAGGTAACTGTGGAGCGTTGAAAATTCAATGGCGTAAACTTCAGATTGAATTTGAGCTACGGCGTTAAAAATGTACACGGGATTTTCTTCATAAAGCGGCAATTCTCCAATGATACTGCCCTTTGTTGCAAGTCGGAGCGAAAGAACGCGCCCGCTTTCCGCGTACTTCATAATAAAAATTTGCCCGGAGCGCACAAAGTAAAAATATTGCGCCGGGTCGCCTTCGTGAAAAAGATATTCGCCGCCTTGCAGAGTAATAATTTTGCCGGGAATTTCATAAAATTGTCTGGTCATCGAATCCATTATTTTTGCCTTCCCTCTTTAAATTTTTTTTATTTTACCGCGTGCAAAGATTTTAATTCTGTGATAATCCTCACTTACACGCGCCGAAATTTTCTTTATACTCAAAAAAAAAAAGGAGTGTGATATAATGGCGGACGAAAATATTTTAAAAATTTTGGGCGAAAATCCTTCGCGCAAAGAAATTTTATCACATTGGGAACCTGAAAACGAGGAATTTTGGGAAAAGTACGGCAAGAAAATTGCAAACCAAAATTTGTACGTTTCAACTTGGGCTTTAACTTTATCTTTCGTAGTTTGGACACTTTGGGCGACTATCGCGGCGCAACTAAATCAAGTTGGTTTTAATTTTACTGACGCGCAAATTTTTACTCTTGCATCATTACCGGGGCTTGTCGGCGCAACTTGCCGGCTTTTTTATACTTATATGCCGGGAATTATCGGCGGCAAAAACTGGACTTTAATTTCAACTGCACTTTTACTTTTACCAATAATCGGCTTGGGCGGCGCGCTGCAAGATACTTCGACTTCATACGATACATTTTTCTTGTTGGTTGCGGGAATCGGTGTAGCGGGCGGCAATTTTTCTTCTTCAATGGCGAATATCGGCTTTTTCTTCCCCAAAAAAAATAAAGGGCTCGCGCTCGGAATAAACGCGGGCGTTGGAAATTTGGGCGTTTCGCTGATTTATTTAACCGCGCCAATTTTGTTGGGCTGGAATTTGGGAGTATTCGGCGCGCCGCTGATTAACAAGGCGGGGCAAGAAGTTTTTCTGCAGAATGTTTGTTATTTTTGGGCAGTACCGACAATTTTAACTTTGGTATTAATTTGGATTTTTATGGACAATCTGCCAATACCTAAACAAAGTCCAAAAAGTATCCTGTCGATTTTCGGCAACAAACATACTTGGTTAATGACGTGGATTTATACTTGCGGCTTCGGGCAATTTATAGGATTTTCGGCGGCGTTAATGCTTTTACTCAACAGAGAATTTCCTGAAGTCAGTATGGCGTGGGGCGCGTTTTTGGGACCGTTCATTGGCGCGGGTATGCGACCTGTCGGCGGGTGGCTTGCAGACAAAATTAACAGCGGTTCAAAAATTACGCTGTATTCACTTTTTGTAATGCTTATATCGTGCGGCGTCGTGCTTTTCGGTATACAAACTCATAACTTTGAAATGTTTTTCGGCGCGTTTTTAATGTTATTCTTGACAACGGGATTTGTAAACGGCGCGTCTTTCAGAATGATACCTTACATTTTCAGCAACCCTGTACATTCGTCATTGGTTACGGGATTTACCGCCGCCATTGCCGCGTACGGAGCATTTTTAATACCCAAAATTTTTGGCTGGGCGTATTCAAATTATAATCTTGTAACGCCGGCTTTTTACGTTTTAATCGCTTTTACAGTGATAACCATTGCAATTACGTGGATTTTTTATGCGCGTCCAAATTCGGGGATTAAATGCTGAAATTTTTAATAAAAAAAATTGTAAGTCGGGCGATTGTCCGGCTATTTTTTTGGGGGAATTTTTATGTTAAAAAATTTGAATCACTTTGACGGCGCGGGCAATGCAATAATGGTTGATGTCAGCGAAAAAAAAATTACCGAGCGCACGGCAACGGCAAGCGGTAAAATTATTGTAAGTGCTGAAATTTTTAAAATGATAGAAACCGGCACTGCAAAGAAAGGCGACGTTTTGGGCGTGGCAAGAATTGCCGGAATTATGGCGGCTGTGCGACTTGTTCAGTAGTGAAAAGCTACTGCGCGAAAAGCGAACTAATTACCCGAAGGGTGGAATGAAGGAGTAACGCCCCGAAACGCCCTCTTTAAACTCCGACAGGCGGCAACGTCTGAAGCTCGGTGAAGGCGGCAGAGAGTAACCCTAACAAGTAAAGTTGAGGAAAGCTGGCTGGAGGCAGTCGGTGTTACCTATATGCCGGAAGTCTATAAATTAGCTAAGGTTAGAATGTTGCAAGGCGC
>JAFSZS010000041.1 GCA_017455645.1 Selenomonadaceae bacterium
CCTACTCCCTATATCCCTAAACTTCCTGGGCCGTCAATAAAACTTCAACTTTTAAATCAGTGGATTTATTCAAGTCAATAAATTTATTCTGCGGAGTTTGAACGATAGGTTGAGCAACCACGTCCGAGGCGTCCAGCAAAATAATTTTGGCGCGTTGCCCGTCGCTTAAACCTACCCAACAACCCTGCAAAGATTGGCGCAAGTGCCGCATGAACAAAATCCCAAAACGTGTATCAAGTTTGCCCTTGCCAATATCGCCGTTCAAAACTTTGAAAATATCGAAAGGCGAATTTCTTTTGGCGTAGGAACGATTAGCCGCCATTGCGTCGTAAATATCCAAAAACGCCAAAATTTTTCCGTAGTCGCTAATTTGTTTGCCCTTCAAATGGTTAGGATAACCCGTGCCGTCAATACGTTCATGGTGGTGCAAAACGCCCAACAAAACATTTGGAAATTGATTCAGCGGCGTAAATTTCAACATATCATAACCGTAATCGACGTGGCGTTGAACCTGTAAAAGTTCGTCAGGCTCCAATTTGCCTTTTTTATTCAAAATTGCCTTGGGTACTTTAGTTTTTCCAATTTCGGTTAAAATTCCCACCATAATCAGTTCACGCATATTTTGACGCGGATAACGTAACCACTTTGCAAAAAGTCCCGCCAAAATTCCAACGTTTGTAGCGTGATGAATGGTATAATCGCCGTTGCGCGTCATATTGTGAATTTGTGTAACCGCAATTTTGTTATCGCAGAGCTTGTCAACATTTTCATTTTCCAAAACAGAATCAAGAAGCGAAATATCAAAATCGCCGCCCTGCCCGACTTTGAAAAATAAATCGTGAATTTTGTTGTAAGTTGCCTCGTAACATTCCAAGTAGCCGAAATCCAACAGATGATCTTGACCGGCAATTTTTACAACCGGCTTTTCTTCCTCTTCTTCAATGTAAACCGAAAAAATATTGTAGCCGATTAAACTGTTAATTTTTTTTGCGTTGAGAATTGTATTTTGTCGCAGAATAACTTTGCCGTCGAAATCTTTAACTTCTCGCCCAACTTTCATACCGGGGCGCAAATTGTCAACATCGCAAGATTTTAGCATAAAAAAATTACCTCCTGTATTTATCTTTGTGGAAAATATATTTGCCGCGACGGTTGATTTTTCCTGCAAAATAAAAAAGACTGCGCGAATATTTCACGCAGCCCGAAAATTTTTGTATCAGTCAATTTTAATTTCAAAGTTGCCAAAATTTTTAACGGCGTCAATAATTTTTTCGTTGCTGACTTCAAAATTTCTATCCATAAAAATTTCGGTAAAGTTTTTGTCGGCGCGGTAGGTTGCATTTATCACGCCGTCAAGACTTTTCAAAGTATCAGCGATTTTAATTTGAGTTGCTGAATCTGCGCTAACATGCAAAACTTTATAATCAAGGCGTTCAATTTTGAAAATAACCGGACGCGTGCCGTCGTTGCAACAAGCAATCATCATATGTTCATCATTCGTCCAGCCGCGCATAATCGAGCCGCCCTGTAAAGCGGTGTAAATATATCTGCTGAAACAATCCCAAGCCTCGGAACAGTGCGCGCCCTTGCCTTGCGTCCAAAATGTATCTTCGTCGCCGTAACGCTCAAAAATATATTCGGTACCAACTTGATAAAAAGGACACGCGCCGGAATTTGGGTCTGCCAAATATTTTTCCTGCAAATCCGGAAAAACTTTTTTGTCAATGACTGTCATTTTGCATTTGTACTGCATTTCTATCTCTCCCAAAAATTTTATTGCAAAAAGATTATTCATTGTGTTATAATTCGCCCAGTGCCGGAAACGGTAGGCGGTTGTATCACTTTCCGAAAGGAGGTGACAGCTATGCGTCTTGTTAAGTTTATCGTCCGCGTGATTATTATCGCCGGTGTTATTCTTTTAGTCCTTAGCAGAACAGCCGCCTAAGCTCTGCAAAGCTCTAGCGGCTGAAGTCTAACTTTTGTGATGTACAGTCTATTATGAGCAACCGCTTATCGGGTGCTGTGCTTCGTTAATTCGGAGCATTTTTTATTTTGTGACAAAATTTTATCAAGTCAAATTGAATCTGTCAAATATTTTTTACAATCTGCGCGACGGCTTCAACGTGCGAACTGAAAGGGAACATATCCACCGGCTGAATTTTTTTTGCAGTGTAACCTAAATCTGCCAAAATTGCCAAATCCCGCGCCAAAGTTGCAGGGTTGCACGAAACATAAACTATTCGCGCAGGATTCATTTTGGCGAAAGTTTCCAAAACTTTTTTATCGCAACCTGCGCGCGGCGGGTCAACAACTACAATATCAGCATAAATTTCAAGGCGCGGCAAAACTTTTACAACATCACCCACAATAAATTCTGCATTGCGAATTTTATTTTCACGTGCATTTTTTTTGGCGTCGTCAATCGCCGAATTTACAATTTCAATCCCAAAAACTTTGTAAGCATTTTTCGCCATAAAAAGCCCAATCGTCCCCGTGCCGCAATAAGCATCAATCAAAATTTCTTTGCCGGTAAGTTCAGCAAAATTTTTAGCCGTGCGATACAAAATTTCAGCCTGCGCCGTGTTGACTTGAAAAAATGAACGCGCCGAAATGTTAAATTCCAAATTTCCGATTTTATCTTTGATAGTTGGTCTGCCGAACAAAATTTTAGTTTCACGCCCCAAAATTACATTGTTATGAAAAGTTTGAATGTTTTGCTGGACGGTTGCAACTTCCGGAATTTCTGCGCGAATCGCCTTGACAATTCCCTTTTCGTTTGGCAAATTTTTTGTCGCCGTAACAAGTACAATCATCAATTCGCCGTTAAAACCAACGCGGCTCATAACGTGGCGCAAAATTCCCTTGTGCGTGTCTTCATCGTAGGGCGAAATTTTGTAGCGTTGCAGAATTTTTTTGACAACTGTTAAAACTTTGTCGGCGGATTCTTTTTGAATTTGGCAAGAATCAGTATCAACAATTTTATGACTGCCGCGGGCGTAACAACCAATAGCCAAATTTTTTCCAACGGGGAATTGCATTTTATTTCTATATCGCAGGGGATTTTTCATACCGATTGTATTAAAAATTTCTGCGCCGTGAATTTTGCCGATTCTTTCCACCGCGTCAACAACTTGCCGACGTTTCCAAATTAATTGCGCCTCGTAACTCAAATGTTGCAGTTGACAGCCGCCGCAATTTTCATAAATTGGACAAAAAGGCTTGACGCGCTCCGAACTTTCGCGCAGAATTTTTACCAATTTTCCGACGGCGTAATTTTTTTTGACTTCGACAATTTCAGCCAAAACTTTTTCAGTAGGAAGCGCACCCTCCACAAAAATTGTAAAATCTTCAAATTTGCCGACGCCCTCGCCGCCGGAGCCGAGCCCGCCAATTTCTATTTCGTAGCTTTTATTTTTTTCCGGTAACATTAAATTTTCTCCTTATTTAAAATAAAAAAGGAAGCCCGGCGTCCAAGGATGGACGCCGCCGCCGGTTGATTCAAGGATTGAATCACGGCGGTCGGAAGTTTCTTTCTTTGCCTAAGCGTTTCTTTCTTTTCAAAGAAAGAAATGCTGTATTTAAAAATAAAAAATTTCTAACTGTTTCGCAAAGTTGCAAGGTCTTCATTCAACTGCGCCTTCAATTCGTCAACGCTTGCAAAAGTTTTTTCGTCACGAATTTTTTTGATAAAACTTACAGCAATTTCTTCGCCGTAAATATCGCCGCTGAAATTGTCAATGAAAACCTCAAGCCGCCGCTTTGCAACCTTGAAAGTTGGATTATCGCCGATATTCGCAATGCCGCGGTACATTTTATTTTCAACTTTAACTTCGACAATATAAACGCCGTTTGGCAACATCGCGCGGTAGTCTTCAATTTCCAGATTCGCAGTAGGAAAACCCAATTTGCGCCCGCGTTTGTCGCCGTTCACAACTTTTGAAACGTAAGTAAAATTTCTACCCAAAAGTTCGTTTGCAGAACTTAAATCGCCTTCAGCAATAAGCGCTCGGATTCTGGTACTGCTGACATTTTTTTTACCAACTGTTACTGTCGGGCAAATTTCCGCCTTGAAGCCGTAACTTTCGCCTTCGCGCAGGAGCATTCGCCCATTACCCTTGCCGAGCCGCCCAAAAGTGTAATTTTGCCCTGTCACAACGTAAGACGGAGAAATTTTTTCCTGCAACAAATTTAAAAATTCTTCCGGCGATTTTTTGCTAAGTTCCTTTGTAAATTGAATTTCAATCAAAACTTCAACGCCCAAATTTTCAAAAATATCACGCCGTAAACTTCGACTGCCTATCATGAGCGGTGCGTTTTCCGGCGCAAGTATTGTTAAGGGATGATTTGAAAAAGTAAAAACAATCGAAGTACCGCCAATATTTTTTGCAACTTCAACTGCGCGACGAATTACGCTTGCGTGTCCCAAATGTACGCCGTCAAACATTCCCAACGCCACAACCGGATTTTTATATTTTTGTGTCAAACTGCTTAATTTCTTGATAATTTCCAAAAAATTTACCACCTTTGCATTAGTAAAAATATTATAGCACGCCGAAATAAATTCTGCTATAATGACGCAAATTTTACAGGGAAGGTGTTGCACTTGAAAAAAATTTTGAACTTGATAATTTTTTTTGCGGCAATGATAATTTGCGGCTGTTCATTTACTGAAACCGCCGAAGAAGATTTTGATAATTCCACGGCTGAAGAAATTCAAAGAAACGTCGATAAAATTCGGCAAGATTCGGGCGTTGCTCCAAAATTTTCTGAAGTTGCCGCGGCTGTCGAAAATCCCGTTGAAGAAATTTTAAATCAAATGACGCTTGAAGAAAAAATTGGGCAGATGATTATTGCCGGTTTTCACGGCACGGCGGCGAATGACGATATTAATTTTATGTTGGACAGTTACAAAATTGGCGGCGTGATTCTTTTTGACAGAAATATGGAAAACAAGGCGCAGGTTAAAAATCTGGTTGACAGTTTACAGGCAGGTAAAAAAATCCCGCTGTTCGTGGCGATTGACGAAGAAGGCGGGCGCGTTTCAAGAATGGTAAACGATTTAACGCCGCCGCCCTCTCAAACTGAAATTGGACAAAGCGGCGATGCTACACTTGCCTACACTTACGCCGGTTCAATCGCGCAGGATTTAAAAAATATTGGCGTCAATTTGAATTTTGCGCCGGTTGCTGACGTTGGCACGCCCGATACTCGCTCTTACAGCGATAACGCAGAAATTGCGGCTGATTTTGTGGCAAACGCCGCGTTAGGTTATGAAAAGGCGGGGCTTTTTTACTGCTTGAAACATTTCCCCGGCATTGGACTTTGGCAGGTTGATTCACACGAAGATATTTCTGTAATTGACGCCGACAGAAATACTTTTGATACAATCGATTTGGTCCCCTTCAAAAAAGTTATCAATGACAGAGACAATTCAAAATTTATGATAATGGTTTCTCATTACAAATATACGGCGTTTGACGCTGAAAATTCTGCTACACTTTCGCCCGCCGTTATGACTGAACTTTTGAGAAATGAATTGGGATTTAGCGGCGTCATTATCACAGATGATTTTGATATGGGCGCAATTTCAAAATATCACGATGAAAAAGTTTTGGGCGTTCAATCTGTAAAAGCGGGCGCGGATATTCTTTTGAGTTGCCACGAATACGAAAAGCAGAAAAAAATTTACGACGGGATTTTTGAGGCGGTTAAAAGCGGCGAAATTTCCGAAGAAAGAATTAATGAATCTGTACGCAGGATTTTAAAAATGAAATTAGAATTACTTGACAAGTAAAATTTTTAGGGGGATTTTTATGCTGAAAATTACAATGGCGCAATTTAAATCGCACTTGGGCGAAGTTGACAGGAATTTTGAAACTGCCGAAACTTTTATCAGAAATGCAAGCGATACCGATATAATAGTTTTGCCGGAACTTTGGACGACGGGATATTTTCCGACGCCGCTTGAAAATTACGCCGACAAATACGCTCAACGCACTGCTGATTTTATTTCCAAACTTTCAAAAGAATTGAATGTAAATATTGTAGCAGGCTCGGTTGTTGCTGAAGTGGACGGGCAATTTTTCAACCGCTGCCTTGTCAGCAATCGCGCAGGAGAAATTGTTGCAACTTACGACAAAACTCACTTGTTCACATTTGCGGGCGAAGACAAAGTTTTTTCGGCGGGCAAAGAAATTGTTACCGTTGAATTGGACGGCGTGAAATGCGGCTTGGCTATTTGTTATGATTTACGTTTTCCGGAATTTATAAGAAAAATGGCGTTGGAAGGCGCGGAAATTTTATTTGTACCTTCAGCGTGGACTTTGTTGCGTCTTGTACCGCGTCAAATTTTAACTAAGGCGCGCGCCATTGAAAATCAATTTTTTGTAGTCTTTGTAAACAGTGTCGGGCGTTCTGAAATTATAAATCCGCTCGGCGTTGTTCTTGCTGATATGGGGATTAACGAACAAAATTTCAGCTTATCGATTGATTTGGATTCCGGCAAAAAATTTATTGAAACCATGAATCTTTTGGCAGACAGAAATTTATTTGTTGACAGTATTTAATTATTAGGGAGTAGGGAATAGGGAATAGATATTTGTTAAGTAATTATCGATAAAAAATCTGCGCGAATTTTTCCAACTAAAAAAGCCCGTCATTTCGGCGGGTTATTTTTTTTGAATTTTTACTGCAAGTTAATTTAAAAGCCTCCCACGCGCGCTGTAAGCCACGCAGACGCGCGCTTGACACTCGATACGATACTTTATATTAAAAATTTTTGAAAGGCGGCTTAAAATCGATTTTTTACTGTCGCTCTTCTTCACTGTAAGCAAGAATGGAAACCTGCGCGAAGTTTTCAGCGTTTACAGTTTCAATATTGGTAACTGCAAATTTTTGCTCGGTAATATCTGAAAGTTGCGCGGCGTCAGTGATAAAGTTGTTATCATAAAATAAATCAGCCGTGCGTGCATTGGAATTGGAATAAATTTGCGTGGTACTCCTGCCGCTTGAATCGGTGATTGTAATTTTTTTACCCTTGCCGCTCTTGATTGTAGCGTTGCTGCCCGTGCTGAAATTTAAAATAAGATTGGAACTTTTGAGAGATGAAGACGCAACATAACCGCTTGAAATGTAAAGCACATCTTCGCCGGCTTTATAATCTGTAATGTAATTTTTGCCTGCAGAAATCTGAACCTCCCACGATTAAAATAGCGGGGTTCTTGGGACTAGTGAGCCATTGTCCACTTCATTACCAAGCTATCCCCGTAGTTCCTACGGTTTAGTGTGTTCGTACACTAGTACTTTTACTCCTCCGATGCTATACGAGC
>JAFSZS010000042.1 GCA_017455645.1 Selenomonadaceae bacterium
AAGGCGCACAGGACGTGCGCCGCCCGCGCAAATCGCACGGATGCGATTTCAGCGGGCTTGCAACTGTGATGAACAAGAACAGTTGCTCTTTCTTTGCTAGGCGTTTCTTTTTGCGCCAAAAAGAAATGCCGACTTGTTAAACATTAAAAAATTTTTGGAAAATCGGAATTGGTGGAAAAATAAATGACTTACAACGACGCTTTAAATTTTTTGGACAGTTTAAATATTTTTGGAATTAAGCCGGGGCTTGAAAGAATTAATTTGCTGATGGAAAAATTAAATTTCCCGCAAAACAACTACAAAACAATTCACGTAACCGGCACGAACGGCAAAGGCTCTGTTTGTGCAATGCTTGCCGAAATTTTGAAAATTGACGGGCGCAAAGTCGGCTTGTTCACTTCGCCGCACCTTGAAAGTTACTGCGAAAGAATCAGAATCAACGGCAAAAATATTTCTGAAAATGACTTCGCCGCAATGATTGAAATTGTAAAAAATTGCAAAGTACAAGCCACGCAATTTGAAGTTTTGACTGCCGCGGCGTTTGAATATTTTTCACTGCAAAAAGTTGATATTGCGGTTATTGAAGTGGGACTTGGCGGGCTTTACGATTCAACAAATGTTATAATTCCTGAAGTTTCAATTATTACAAATGTTGCGCTTGAGCACGAAAATATTTTGGGCGATTTAAAAAATATTGCACTCAACAAGGCGGGGATTATCAAAAAAAATATTCCTGCCGTAACGGGAGCAACGGGCGAGCCGCTTGAAATTATCCGTGAAATTGCAAAAAAAAATAACTCCGCGCTTTACGAAGTTACAGAACCTGCCAATTTCAAAATAAATCTTTTGGGCGAATATCAAAAATTTAATGCGGCGGTTGCAATTCAAGCGGCGAAAGTTTTAAGCATTGACGAAAAAATTATTCGCGCAGGACTTGAAAAAGTTCAATGGGCGGGGCGTTTTGAAATTGTCAACGGCGTAATTATTGACGGGGCGCACAATCCGCACGGCGCGGCGGCTCTTCGTCAAAGTTTTGATAAGATTTTTCCGCGCGGTAAAAGAATCTGGATTTTCGGCGCACTTGCTGACAAAAATTTTGATAAGATGATTGAAATTTTATTTCGCGCAGATGATTTTGTAATTGTGACGCCGCCCAATTCCGAGCGCGCCGCCACTGTAAAAATTTTGTGCGAAAATCTAACTGCGCACGGGATTAAAAATATCGGTATTGAAAAACTTCCTGACGCGGTAAAACTTTTGAAAGAAACAGCGGGCGAAATTAAAATAATTGCCGGCTCTTTATACCTAATTGGCGCGGTTAGAACATTTCTGTAAAGATTTTATATACGCTGTCAATAAAATTTTTAGTGTCAGTCAATTTGCCGGCAGAAATTTTTTGCCGCTTGAAATTGACTGCTTTTTTTATGTATTCGTCAAGATTTTCTGCGATAAAATTTTCAAGCCCGGCAATTCTCAAAATATCCGCGCCAACTTTTGAAAAGTGCATTTTGCCGCGCAAATTCAACACCGGCACGCCCATATAAATTGCAAGCGCAGTCATAAAGCCGCCGTTGTAGGGGAATGTATCCAAAATTAAATCAAGCTGCGCGTAGTCTTCAAAAAAATTATCTGCACCAACAAAAACTTCAGCGCGTTCAATTTCTAAATTTTTCAGCCGCTCCAAAAGTGCAACGCGCCTGCTTTCAAGCGGCGTTGTATCACGAAAAATTATTTTGGACTTTTCAACCTGCGCGAGGATTTTTTTCACTGTCAATAAATATTCGTCAGTGATTTTCAAAAAATTATTCAAACAGCCGAAAGTTAGATGGTCAGATGGATAGATGGTTAGATGATTAGTATTTTTGGCGGTTGAAATTTTTTCGTTCGGAGTGAAGGCGAAGGCGTTTTCAATCTTCAAAAGTTTTTCTGTAAAATTTTCGTCTGCCAAAAAATTATCTGTCAAAAAATAATCCAAAATTCCCGTCGTATCAAAATATCCTACGCCCGAAATTTGCACTCGCGCAGGTTTATAGGCGGCAACTTGCAACGTCACGCCGCCTTCACTTTGCCCGCCCAAATCAAACAAAATATCCGCGCCGCTGTCACGAATTTTTAAAGCGGCTTCCTCAAAGCTCGTTTCCTCAATACAAAAAAAGCCGTCAACATTACGGCGAATTTTTTTAGTAAAAGAATCTTCCCGCGCCGACATACTCCACGCCGTCACAAAAAATTTTTCCCTGTCATAATCTGTCAAAAGACTTTCATAAAATCTTGCGGCGGAAGAGTCCAAAAAGTGCGGCGAAATGTAGGCAACGTGAATTTTTTTTGCAGATTTTTTTAGCGGCGTCAAAGTTTCAATTTCTCGGTACAGCGATTTATAAATTTGCGCGGCGTCCAATAAATTTTCTGCCGTAATTTTGGGCAGGTAGTGCAACGCAAAAATATAATTTGAAAAGTGCGCCCGCTGCATTCTCAAAATTGTATCAGATTGCGCCGCGTTCAAATAAGCCTGCGCGACGCCTTCAGAATCTGCCAAATCGTGAAACGCCGCGCCTATCAATTCGTGAACTTTCCAAACTTCATCAGCCGCCGGTAAAATTTCTTTCAGCCGCTCCAACGCCGCTAAAGGTTTTCCCTGCGCCAATAATTTTTTTGCAACTTCCATTTTAAACCTCTGAAATTAATTCATCGTCAGTCACGCCTTCGACAAGTGCAAAAGTCAACTGCCTTAAATCTAAATCTGCGCGAACAAGTTGCACGCGCACTTTGTCGCCAATTTGAAAAATTCTGCCCTTGTGCTTGCCAACCAGCGCAATTTCATTTTCAACAAAATTATAATAATCGTCAGTGATACTTGCAACCGGTACAAGCCCGTCCACGCCGTTTTCAAGTTCCACGAAAAAACCAAAATTCGTAACGTTGCAAATTACCGCGTCAAATTTCTGCAACAAAAAGCCCTTCATAAATTCGACACATTTTAAATCCAATGCCTCCCGCTCAATTTCAGCCGCGCGGCGTTCACGCTCTGAAGACTGCCTTGCAATTTCGTCAAGTTTGGCGGCAAATTTGGGAATTTCTTCACGCGTCGCCTTTAACATTCGATGAACGATTAAATCGGGATAACGGCGAATAGGTGAAGTAAAATGCGTGTAAAATTGCGCGGCAAGCCCGAAGTGTCCAAGATTTTTTGAAGAGTACCGCGCCTGTTGCATTGTGCGCAGTGCAAATGTTGAAATGACTTTTTCGGCGGGATTGTTTTTGATTTTTTCCAAAACTTTTTGATACTGCAGCGGCTGAATTTTTTCAGAAATTGGAATGTGCAAGTTGAAACGATTCAGCAGGCGGTTAAAATTTTCCATCTTTTCGGCGTCGGGGTTTTCGTGCACGCGGTACAAACTCGGAATTAAATTTTTGCAGGTATGTTCAGCAACTGTTTCATTTGCGGCAAGCATACACTCTTCAATAATTTTTTCGCCGATGCCGCGGATTTTTTTTGTAATTTTAATTGGGCGGTCTTTTTTATCAAGTGTAATTTTAAGTTCGGGAATTTCAAAATCTATTGCGCCGCGTTCCGTGCGAATTTTTTTTCTCAAGTTGTAAACTGCAAGCAAATTTTGTAAGTTCGTCGCGCAGTTTTCAAGCTCCGAAGTTTCGCCGTCAAAAAATTTGTTAACCTGCGTGTAACTTAGCCGCCGAAAAACTTTTATAACCGTCGGAAAAATTTTGTAGCTTGTAACCTTGCCGCTTAAATCCAAAAACATTTCGCAAGCCATAGCAAGGCGGTTGACGCCGGGATTTAAACTGCAAATACCGTTGGAAAGTTCAACCGGCAACATTGGTACAACCCTGTCAACGGGATAAATGCTGGTGCCGCGCTCAAACGCCACATTGTCAAGCGGCGCACCTCTTTTGACGTAATGGCTGACGTCCGCAATATAAACGCCCAAAAAGTAGCCGCCGTCAATTTTTTCTGCAAAAACGCCGTCGTCAAGGTCTTTTGCGTCTTCGCCGTCAATCGTCACAATTTCCAAATTGCGCCTGTCAATTCGCCGTGAAATTTCGGATTCGCTTGGCTTGTATTCGATTTTTGCCGCTTCACGTTTTATACCGTCTGAAAATTTTGATATGACGCCGTGCTTAATTATAATTTTAGAAATTGGCGAATCGTCAACGGCTGAAATAATTTCGCCCAATAATTTTTCGGTTGAAAGAATTTTTATTGCGACAAGAATTTTATTGCTGCGCCACGTGCGGAGTTGATTATTGTTAAAATTTTTATGTTTGACGGGAATTTTTACCTTACTGCCGCTGATTTTTACCCAAAATTTTTTCTTGAAATTGTGAACCCTGCCGATAAGAATATCGCCGACAGAAATTTTTTCAACGCTCATTTTAATGATACAACCGCAAATTTTGCCGTTGCCTCCGCGGTAATTGTGCCGTCCGGCGTTTCAACTGCCGCCTTCAGAAAAATTATATTTCTGCGCTGTGATTCTTGCCACGCAGATATTTTTAATTCGGTTTCAACGGGCGTCGGGTGTTTGTACCGAATTTCAAGCCGCCCCGTCATTGCCTGTTCATTGTATTTTTTTTGAACGAAATTACCCATTGCCTCATCAAGCAAAGTTGTAACAATTCCGCCGTGCACAACATTTGAATAGCCTTGATATTCCTTAGCTATAATTTTTTTTGCTACAACTTTTTCTTCGACCAGCTCAAAATTCAAGTGCAAGCCGATTGGATTTTTTTCACCGCAACCAAAACAATAATCATCGCCGCTGTAAGCCATTTTTAACTCCTTTCAATTCCAGAAAACCGCAATAATCAGCGCGGGTAAAAGATTTGCCACGCGAATTTTATTGCCGAACATTAAATTTACACCAACACAAAAAATCAGCGCGTTTCCTACGCACGATAAATTTTTCAGCGCAATTTCCGTCATAATTGGTTCAAGGAAGCCCGCAAAAATTGTTATCGCCCCTTGAAAAATTCCAACCGATACGCAAGAAAAGATACAGCCCTTGCCGAGGCTTGCCGTCATTACCAAAATTATTATCAAGTCAAGCGCGGATTTCGCAATTAAAATTGTCTGGTCATTCAAAAGTCTGTCGTTAATTGCGCCGATAACCGCCATTGCGCCAATACAAACTGTCAAAGACGCCGTTACAAAGCCGTTTACAAATTTTGAGTCGCCGTCATTGCCGGATTTACTGCGCAGCCAAATTCCAAATTTTTCAAACGCGCCGTCGATATTTATAATTTCGCCAACTAAGCCGCCGCCGATTAACCCCGCTATCAAAAGCAGCGTGTTGTAATTTTCAAGCGTGCCGCTGATTCCTATAAAAATTACCGCCTTCGCGCAGGACATTTGCAAAGTTTGTTGGATTCTTTCAGTTAAAAATTTCCCGCCGAATAATCCTATCAAGCCGCCCAAAATTATTGCGGCAACATTTATTACAGTGCCGCCGCCTGCAAAATTTATCATAAAAAAATCCCCCTGCAAATCTACAGAGGAATTTTAACATTTTTCCAAGCAAAAGAAAATACAGCCCTAAGATTTATAAAATTTATTCAACTTGCGTACCAATACCTGACGCCGTGAAAAGTTCCAAAATAATTGAGTGTGAAAGCCTGCCGTCGATAATATGAGCCTTGCCTGTGCCGCTCTGTAATGCCCGTAGACACGCCTCAACCTTCGGTACCATCCCACCTACAATAACGCCGCTTTTAATGTATTCTCGTGCCTCTGACGCGCTTAGTGAAGATATAAAGCTACTCTTGTCATTAAAATCTTTGTAAACGCCTTCAGTATCTGTCAACAGTAAAAGTTTTTCAGCCTTCAACGCGCCCGCAATATCCGCCGCCACATAATCTGCATTAATGTTATAACTTTCGCCGTCTTCTCCAACGCCTATTGGTGCAATGACAGGAACATAGCCGCTTGAAATTAAATCCTTGACAATGCGAATATCAATCTTTTTAGTTTTGCCGACGTAGCCAATATCAACCTTAGTTTTTTCGCCCTGCTCGTAAACCGTGGCAAGTTTCTTTTCTGCGTGAATTAAATCTGCATCTTTGCCGCTTATTCCAACTGCGCGAACTCCGCGGCGATTTAAAAGCATTACAATTTCAGAATTAATTTTGCCGGCTAAAACCATTTCCGCAATTTCTACGGTTTCTTCATCAGTTACCCGCAAGCCGCTTACAAATGAAGTTTCTTTGCCAAGTTTTTTAAGAAAACCGGTAATTTCAGGTCCGCCGCCGTGCACAATCACAACGTTAATCCCTGTGTACTTCATCAACGCTATATCCTGCATAACTTTTTCTTTCAGTTCGTCATTAATCATTGCGTTGCCGCCGTACTTTACCACAACCGTTTTACCGTAAAACTCCTGAATGTAGGGCAAAGCTTCAATTAAAATTTCGGCCACCAAAATCTCGGCCCGGATCCCACTTTTCCCATCTAGATCTTCCTCTTTTTCGGTTTGGCGGTTGGTTTCTTTTTTTTCTTTTCCACCAACTCCAACTTCTTCCACTTCCTTAAGAAGTTGGTTCGCCAGATTTTTTAAAAATCCTTCCTCAAATTCCGCATTTTTTAAATTTTCTTCAAAAGATTTTTCATTGGAAAAAAAACGGCTAATTAAACGGCGCGCCAATTCGTTTTTTAATTCGTCTTCATTTAACATAAAATTTTCTCCCAAAAATCAGGTGTGATATTCGCCGTTGATTTTAACGTATTCATAAGAAAAATCACAGCTCCAAACAGTCGCATCAACTTCACCAAGTCCAAGCTCAATGTCAACAACAATTTCTTTCGCCGCCATAACTTTTTTAACCGCGTCTGCGTCAAATTTTAAAACCAAGCCGTCAGCATAAACCGGAATACCGCCAAATTTTATTACGGTCTTTTCAGGATTAATTTTAACTTGAGAATATCCTACCGCGCAAATCGCCCTGCCAACATTCGGATCTTCACCGAAAAACGCGCACTTCATTAAAGGCGAATTTGCTATTGCCATTCCAACTTTTTTGGCGTCAGTGAAATTTTTCGCGCCGTGAATGTTGTACGTTAAAAATTTGGTCGCACCTTCGCCGTCCGCCGCAATTCTTTTTGTAAGTTCAATGCACATTTCTTTTAACACTGCATAAAACTTGACAAAGTCGGCGTTCTTTTCAGTAATTTTGACATTGCCCGCCGCGCCGTTCGCCATAACAATTACCATGTCATTTGTTGAAGTGTCGCCGTCAACTGTCAACATATTAAAGCTGTATTCGGTAATTTCGCTTAACGCTTCCTGCAAAAGTTTTCTGTCAATGTCAACATCCGTGGTAATGAAACAAAGCATCGTTGCCATATTCGGCATAATCATTCCCGAACCTTTGGCTATTGCGCCGAGGCGAATTTCTTTTCCGCCAATTTCAATTTCAGTCGCACAGGATTTTGAATAAGTATCTGTAGTAATAATTGCGTTGCCCGCGTTGACGCTGCCTTCCGGCGAAAGTTCCTTTGCCGCGGCTTTAATCCCCGCTTCCATTTTATCCATTGGAAGATTTACGCCAATTACACCCGTTGACGCAACAATAACATCATCTGCGCGACAATTTAATTCTTGCGCGGTAATTTCAGCCATTTTTTCTGCGTCTCTAATTCCTTGTTCACCGGTACAAGCATTGGCACAACCCGCATTTGCAACTACAGCATGAGCAGAACCGGTTTCAACAACAATTTTGCTTACACGTACCGGCGCGGCTGCAACTTGATTCTGTGTAAAAACGCCCGCAACTGCCGCTTCTTTTTCAGTGTAAATCAATGCAACGTCAAGATTGCCGCTTTTCTTGATACCTGCGCGAACGCCCGCCGCTTTAAAGCCCTGCGGATAAGTAACGCCCGCTAATTTGTGCTTTTCACTAAACATTTTTTGAAAACTCCTTTTGGTAGTTTTTTCCCTACTCCCTACCCACTACTCCCTATTCCCTAAATTACCAGGGTGTAAATTGCCAACGTGCCTCTAATTCATCGCGTTTAGCACGCCAACGAAGTATAGCCGTTGAACAATGTAAATCACGATACCAATAATAATCAACATCTTGAAGAGTGCCGCGCTCGGTATCGAATTTTAAACCAACTACAAACCGGTCTTTGTCAGTAAGCCTGTAACTTACGCCGGTAGAAAATTTATTTGAATAACTGTCAGTATCAAAATCATAAAGCGAATTTTGAGAAGTATTTTTTGTATAATCGTAAGCAACAAATGCAGCGAAACGGTCGTCAAATTCTCTGAAAATTTTTATTCCATAATTTAAACCGCGTACGCTTTGTTTGCCGCGCCAAGGTGATTTTACATCGTCTTTTGTAATTTTGTAGCTTGTACTCAAATTAAGTTTGTAATGATTAAATAAAATAATTGTATCGTGATCCAAACCCGCTACGTATTCTTCATGAGTACTCGAAATTTTGTTTTCGCTCCATCTGCCTACTTCGTATTCAAAATGATATCTTAAAGGCAAAGTTTTAAAATGCTTGCCATAATATAAATCTAAGCCGGGCTCCTTTTTTATCCAGCGACCATCACCGTCATAATAATAACCGTATAAAGTTTTGGCTGAAAAATCCTGGTTATTATAATGAAACTCGGCACTGCTGCGTACGTGGTTTTTGGTGTCAATGTGAGCATTGATAAGTGCTTGAAAATGCTCATTGAAAACCGGAAATATAAAAGTGTCTTCAACATAAAAACCATTGGTAGAATTGTAACCTGCGCGAGGAAAATAAGGCTCGGCGTTACTTTCCAATTTACGCTCGTCATATTTTTTTGTGCCTACAACAACTTCACCTATCCAAAGTTGAATATCGTACATTCTAATAATTTGTTCAGGCCAAATTTCCATACGTTTTGCGCTAACTTTATAATCAGGGTGTTTGGCACCGCATTTAGTTTGATAGGCGTCATAAGCTACAATGTGATCGGGATAAAATTCAAAACGCTTGCCGGAAATGTAATAATCACCGGCTTTTCCTTTGACATTTTCCATTGTGCCTGTTTTCGTGCCGTAATTGTAAAAAGTATTGTAGCCGTCCAAAGTAACGCGGGGAGAATTTTCATTGAGTTGCAAAACGTGAGCCTTGCCCTTAACGCGAATATCTTGAGTATTGACATTTCCTGAAGCGTCAGAACTTTGAAAACGGTGCCCGTCCAGCTGAATAATATCAACGTTTCCTTTTGCAGTAAATTCTCCGGTTAAAGTGTTGTAAGTTAAATCGTCGCCTTCAAACGCGGCGGGAATTGGTTCATCCGGCGAAATTGGTCTTGGCAAGCGTTGCCGAGTTTCTTCCATATCTTCAATAAATTTTTTCTGCTCTTTGGTAAGTTCTTTGGCGCGGCGTTCGCGGCGTTGATTTTCTATATAATCAAAAACTTCTGTGCCAGTATCTGAACGCGATTTATAAACTGCTTCTACCTCTGGAATTTCAACTGCCGTAAAATTCATCCCAAATACACAAAGCCCCGCCAAAATTATTTTTTTCTTCCTGCTAATCTTCAACATCTTTCAACCCGCCAGTATTCTTAATTTCAATTTTTTTCTCAAATTATTCACCGCCGTAAATTACAATTTCCACAATATCGCCCATCAAAGATTTATCAGAATAACTTTTCGCGCCGCGCGCAGTGTTGTCAGATTTTATTTCCGTGCGCTCATCGTACGAAAGAGTTTTGGTTGAAAGTATTGCATAATTTTTGGCGGCGTGATTTATTCGCAAGTCCACAACTTCCATTTGATTTAAATTCAGCCGAATTATCGCCATATTAATTCTAAAAACTGAAGAACTTTCAAACTGCACCGAATCCATATCAATAAAATATCCGACGTCACCGTTTGAATCGATAAATTTTAAATCTTCAGCCTCGCAGTTGCCAAAATTCAAAAAAAGAATCGCCGCCAATGTCATCACGAAATTTTTTATCAATGTCAAAACTCCCCCGCCTATAAATTTTGCGGCTAAAAGTATAATCCTTAATTAAATTCTACGCAAGATTTTTAACCGACGGGAATTTTGAAATTATTTTAACTTAGATAAAATTTGCACAAAATTTTTTAATGATATTTTTAAAAAGGTATTGTATACTAAGCGCAAAAAATGAAAGTGATTGCGTTAAAATAAAAAATTTTTGGGAGGTAGCGGCAGTGAAAAAATTTCTGTTGACAGTGATTTTACTTTTTATGATGACAACTTCAACTTTCGCGCAGGAAGTTACAGCAACCGGCTACGGCAATACGCGCGATGAAGCATTACACAGGGCGGAACAAACGGCGGTTGAAGAAGTGGTAGGCGCGTACATTGACGCAAATACTTTGGTTGAAAATGCCGTCGTGCAACTCGATGAACTTTACGCCGCCTCTCAAGGTTTCGTCAACAATGTAAAAATTCTGGACGAAGGCAGAAATTCTGACGGCAGTTATTTTGTCCGCGCCGTTATGAATGTTGAAGCAGAGGCTAATACAGATTTAATGAGCCGCCTTGAAACAATTATGAGACTGAACGACCCGCGCATTACGGTTATAATGTTGCAGGATAACGCGCCCGCCGGTACGCACGATGAACTTTCTGAAAGTGCGGTTAATGACAGACTTTTGGAATTGGGATTTTCTCACATTGTCGACGCCGATATAGTTGCAAATTTAGAAAACGCCGTCCTGCTTGAAAGAATTTACAACGGCGAACGCGGGCTTGTAGGAATTGGCGACAGTTACGGCGCGGACTACCTTGTACTCGGAAAAACTCACTCCGCCGCGCAAAATTTGGTTCTGCCGAATTATAAAACCGGCGGCTACACCAATCACCCAATGCAAGTTGGTAACGCTGACATTACCGCAAAAATTATCAAACTTACCAACGGCGAAATTGTAGGTACTTTCACTGTAAGCGGCAAAGGCAACGGTACAAGCGCAGATTTAGCCGAGCGCAACGCAATTAAAAACGCGGCTAATTTGGCGGCGTCCGAACTTGAAAAAAAATTTAAAAAAGTTGCTATGAAAGTTACCAATCGCACAGGTTATCGTTATGACGGGAGAAATACAG
>JAFSZS010000043.1 GCA_017455645.1 Selenomonadaceae bacterium
CGCCCGGCGCAAGTACAGGTATACCCGGCGGATAACACATTAAAAATTCTGCGGCAGTTTCACCAACAGTTTCATCAAGCGGCAAAGATTTTTTCTGCGAATAAAAAGCCTCTTTCGGCGTGGCGTCAACAATAGGATCAATGTATTCAATCTTCAGCAACTTTGAAGGGTCTTTCCTGTAATTGCGCTTAATGTCAGCCAACGCAGATACAAGCCGCTCAATATCTTTTTTCCTGTCGCCAATCGAAATATACGCCAAAATATTTGCAATGTCGCCGAGCTCCATTTGTATATCATAATCGTCGCGCAGAATGTCATAAACTTCAATTCCTGCAAGTCCAATCGGCAAAGTGCAAATTGAAAGTTTCGTTGTATCGAAGTCAAAAACCGCGTCGCCGTCAATCATTTCTTTGCCGTAAGCATAATAGCCGCCCAATGAATTTATTTCGTCGCGGGCGTATTCTGTCAACTCAATCACGCCGTTAAAAATTTCTTCGCCGTGCAATGCTAAATTTCTGCGCGAAATATCCAAACTGCTCATCAGCAAATATGACGCGCTTGTAGACTGCGTAAGATTTATAATTTGGTGTACGTAGCCGGTATTTATATTTTCGCCCGTCAACAAAATGGAAGATTGAGTGAGGGAGCCGCCGCTTTTATGCACTGACACCGCCGCCATATCTGCGCCAACGCTCATTGCTGACTTCGGCAACTTTGAACTGAAATATAATTGCGTACCGTGCGCCTCGTCCGCTAAAAGTTTCATTCCGCGTTCGTGCGCCGCCGCCGTCAATGTTTCAATATCTGAACAAATTCCGTAATACGTGGGATTGTTGACAAGTACCGCCTTAGCGTCAGGATTTTTATTCATTGCGTCGATAACTTCAGCCGTTTTCATTCCCAAAGAAATTCCAAGCCGTTCATCAACTTGAGGATTTACATACACGGGCGTTGCGCCGCTTAAAATCAGCGCGTTAATTGCGCTCCTGTGAACATTGCGCGGCAGGATTATTTTTTCATTCGGCTTGACTGTCGATAAAACCATTGCTTGCACGCTTGAAGTTGTGCCGCCGACCATAAAAAAACTATTTGCCGCGCCGAACGCCTCCGCCGCCAATTTTTCAGCGTCTTTTATCACGCTCACGGGGTGGCAAAGATTATCTAGCATTTTCATTGAATTAACGTCAACATCTAAACAATTTTGCCCCAAAAATTCTGCAAGTTCACGGTTGCCGCGCCCGCGCTTGTGTCCCGGTACGTCAAACGGTACAAGCCGCGCCGCCTTCATTTTTTCCAACGCCTCCAATATTGGGGCTCTGTCCTGCGTTAAATATTCAATTGCCAATTTTTTCACCTCGATTTAAAAATTTTATCGCTACATCTTCGCCGCTCTCTATCGCAATTTCTACCGCGCTTTTTGCCACTTCCAATAGCCGCTCCGATTCTGCGCGAAGGTTAAATGATTTTTCTACCAACGCCGCTATTTTTCCTTGCGTTTCTGCGTCTATTATTGGCACGGGTATTTTTTCAATGTCAGAAATTCGCCAGTGCTGAATTATTGCGCCGTTCGTGTATCTTTCAGCCAACATTTGTACAGGTTTTGAATTTAAATACAGCGTCAAATAATCCGGCAAAATTTCCGCAGTTTTCAATTTCAAATGCAACAACGCGCCGGAAGTTACCGCTGTTAAATTTTCTCTCACTTTGTAAGCAATTCCAACGCTGCCATCTTTTGAAAATAAAATCGTGTCTTTGCACGGGTACAAATTTTTGTCAACTTTTAGCGAAAGTTTTATATCAGGCTCGGCAATTCCAAATTTATTTACGTCGCTGACACGAATAAACGACACGCCCTCACTTGAATAAAAATCACTGCCCGGCTCAATCGATTTAAAAATTGTTACAACGTCTGCAAGTTTTGCAGTCGGCAATTTTTCAAGAAATTTTTGCAGGTCGTCATATTTTGGCATAAAGTATTCGGCGTCAAGGCGTCCGCTATTCAGAAACGACGAAAAACTTACAACGGCGGTATTTTTAGTTGAAGGTTTAAAATCTTCCAAGTGCAACGCCTGCGCGAGGATTTTTTCTGCACTTTTATAAACTTCGTCAGCAGATTTAATCATTTCTTCAGCTTGCAAAACAAAATTTTCTATCTGAAGTTGAAAATCTTTTGAAATGTACGGAACTTTAATTTCTTTAATTTTGTAGATAAATAAATTTGGCTGGACGTTGCCGGTTGTACTTCTTTTAGTTTGGTATCTGCCGAATTTTGACAAAATAAAAGTTGACAAATAACGCGGGTAAAAATCTTTTTGTATTCGTACAATTCCAACGTGTCTATCAGAATTTGCGGGCAAAATTTTTTCATTGACAACGGCGCAATTTCCAATAGTTCCAACTGTCGAAATTATAACGTCATTTTCTTTTAAAGCCGTGCGCGGGTTTTCTTTGTGTTGAATTTTTGAAATAAATCCCGTTGCAGATAAATCAAAACGATTTTCTTTTGGAGCTTTCGCCGAAATTAAATTTATATTTGAATCGTCATCAAAAATTATAGATTCGTGTATACCGTCAGTAACGGCGGCAAAATCTTTAATTCTGTAAAATTTATTGGCGGTTAAAATTTTTTCCAACTGTAAATAATTTTTCAAAATAAATTCGCTGTCTATTCGGTGTTCGTCGTTATCAGCGTACAATTCAGATAAAAAAATTTCGGTACATTCCAGCTCCTCCAACAAATTTTTATAATGTTGTTCGTCAAAGGAGCTTGAATCAAAAAAACTTAGCTTTTCCTGCATAGCGAAAAGTTGAAAAGCCTCTGCAATGCCGTCAGCAGTTAAGCCTTCGTGATTAAATAAATCGTGGTCAACGATTAAATGATTGTGGTTGTCGCGCAGGGGTGAACCGTCAGCGGCGGCAACGTAAATTTTTTCGCCGGAATTATCTTTAGAAGGTTTCTGCATAGTGGCAAAGAAAATTTTATAATCGTCGCGGCGCGGGCAAAGTGTATCGTCCCACTTCTGGACAAAAAGCACACTGGTTTTAGTGCCGGTGTGAGGTTTAAAAACATTTCCATGCAAGCCGACAACCGCCAAAATTCGGCAGCGTTCGGCTATAAAATCACGAATATATTTATCACTGGAATTGTTAAAGCGTCCCTGCGGCAAAACAATAGCCATTCTGCCTCCGGGCTTAAGGAATTGCAAATTGCGCTCAATGAAAAGAATATCGCGCCCCATTTTAGTTTGGTAAGTGCCGTTAGGTTTTCTTGCAACTTTGTATTTGTGAAGGATACGAGATTCTTTAATATCGCCTGCAAAAGGCGGATTCGCCATAACCACATCAAATTTAAAATCGCAGTTAGAATTTCTTTCAGCGCGGAGCTTGCGAAGTTTAATCCAGCCTTCCATATAAATATCTTGCCAATCTTCATCTTTTAAACGTTCGTCCCAGCGTTCGTAGTCGAGGGTATTCAGCCAAAGTACATTAGTTTTGCCGTCGCCTGCGATAAGATTTAAAGTGCGTGCAACTCTAACGGCTTTTTCGTCGAAGTCGATAGCGAAAATATTATTTTGTACGTATTCGGCGAATTGCGGCGGCTTATTTTCTGCGGTAAAAAGTTCGCTGTCACCAAATTTTTTCCAGACGTGAAAAATAGTATGCACGGGAAAACCGCAACTACCGGCGGCAGTGTCAATCATAGTTTCATTTTCGTTTGGATTGAGCATTTTAACGCACATATCAATAACATAGCGCGGAGTAAAATATTGCCCTTTTTCGCCTTTTTGAGATTTACTCATAAGGTATTCAAAAGCCTCGTCGATAACTTCAAGATTGGAATTAAAAAGTTTGACGTCCTGCAACGACGAAACGCAAATTGAAAGGTGCGACGGCGTCAATTTAATTTTATCGTCGTCAGTGAAAACGCCCGCCCATTTAGTTTTAGCTTTATCGAAAATTTTTTGGATAGTTTCTTTTAATTCGGCGTCGGTTTCGCCGTAATTTCTAAATTCAAGAATTTGCCCTGCGTTATTGGCTGCAATTTTTTCATCATAAAGTTTGGTATAAATCAGCTTGAAAACTTCTTCAAAAACGTCAACGCCCGCGTTTGCCAAAACTTCATCTTCCATTTCTACGATAAGCGCGGAGAGCGTTTTATTTTGTTTGAGGAGTTTATCTTTTGCGACAAGGTCTGTAAAAGTCCAGCGTTCGGTTAAAATATCTTTGAGTTTTTGCGCGGCGTTTGGAATGTTGGGAATATCTTCAAAATAATTTGGGTCTTTGCGGTGGTAGAAAGAAATTTTATCGCCGTTAGTCCAGACGCCCATAGTTGCGCCGGTGGCGTTGCATTAACTGCGGAGTTGTTCCTTGCCGTATTTTAAATTGGGGCGTTTAACTTCGACAATGATATATTCGACGTTGGGGCGGTCTTTTTCCATAACTGCAATATCAGCGCGTTTGACTTCCCGCCCAAAATGTATGGCGCGTTCAACTTGAATTTGCGATTTTTTGTAGCCGTATTGATTCAGCAATTTGTAAATAAAAAGTTGCCGGATAACTTCCTCCGGCTTAAGCTGAATTTCTTTTTCACGTATCAAACATTTCATATAAAATTTGTCGTTAGACTTTTTGTAAATTTTTTCTTCAATGGCGGAAATTTCATCTTGCTTGAATTGTGAAAGTTTGTACGCAGAATCTTTTAGAATTTGTTCAATCATTGGAAAACCTCAATAAATATTCTTGCCGCTGAAAATTTCAATCATTTCACGGCGCAAGTTGGAGGAAATTTCAAGGCGAGTTTTCGGCGGTATTTCGTAGCTGTCAGTATTGAAAAGATAATTCTGCAAGTCAATTTCTTTAATCAGCATTCGGGTATGAAACAAATTTGCTTGATACATATTAATATCTACCGCGTCGTAGCTGTCCAAAGTTTCCGCGCTGATAAATTCCTGTATTGAAGTCATTTCACTGTCCATAAAAATTTTTTTGCCGGATAAATCCCGCGTGAAGCCGCGAACTCGATAATCCATTGTAATAATATCTGAATCGAAACTTCCAATTAAAAAATCAAGCGTATGCAACGGCGTAATTTCTCCGCAGGTTGAAACGTCAATATCAACGCGGAAAGTTGCAATGCTTGTTTCTGGGTGAAATTCGGGGTAAGTATGAACTGTTACATGGCTTTTATCTAAGTGCGCCAAAATAGTTTCAGATTTTTCACGCGGCAACTTTTGCCCGGCGGCTATTGCGGCTTCTTCAGCAATTAGAATCGTGACGCTTGCACCTTGCGGGTCGTAGTCCTGCGTTGAAATATTTAAAATTCGTGCGCCTATCATTTCGGTTACTTTAGTTAAAATATTTGTCAAACGTTCAGAATTATATTGTTCGTCAATGTAGGCGATATAGTCTTGTTGTTCGCGGTGGCTTTTGGCGTAGCAAATATCATAAATATTAAAGCTTAAAGATTTGGTAAGATTATTAAAGCCGTAAAGCTTGAGATTTCCTTCCAACTCGTAATTCTCCCTCCAACACAGGCAAAAAAAAACTCGGTATTTCCGAGAATTTTTTTATTTATTTCGATTTTCAATTTTAAATTCAATGTTGGTGGAGACGAGGGGGATCGAACCCCTGACCTCTTGAATGCCATTCAAGCGCTCTCCCAGCTGAGCTACGCCCCCGCACGGTGTATACTAAATTATTTAGCCCATTTTGTCAAGAAAAATTTTTCAGCCGTTAATTGCCTTGCGTTTCATTATATAATTCCAAATTGTTACAATAACCGTCGCGCAGAGTTTAGCCGCCATATAGTGCAACAAAATTTTTTCCACAAAAAACCACATACAAATTTGATTCAAGCCGAGCCCGATTATACTTGAGCCGATAAAAATTGTTGCCTGCCGCGGCGTTTGTTTTCGCGCAGATTTAAAAACGTACTTCACGCACAACCAATAATTAAAAATTACAGAAACTGTAAAAGAAATTGCCGCCGAGTAAAGATAATGCACGCAAAAAAAATCTGTCAAGCCGTACAAAACAGCACAATCTACAATCAGCGAAAGTCCGCCGACAAAACAAAATCTTACAATTTCCAAAAATCTTGAGTTAGTCAAAAAGCGTTCCTCCAAGAATTTTGTGGTTGTGTTTTTCCTGATGACAAGCCGCGCATAGAACTTCAAGATTGGCGCGCCTGCAGTCATTTTTTATTGCGTTTCTGTGGTGGACGTGCAAATTTTTTGTATCTGTAATTTTTCTGTGGCAATTCTCGCAAATGTAACCGGCTTCAGTTCGTATGATTTTTGAAATTACCGCCCAATTTTCAGGATAAATATTTGGCGGCGCGGTTAAATCTGTATAATCCGGCAAAACTTCAAAATTTTTCTGATTGTCATTATTTACGGCGTCAAAAAATTCTTCGATTGAAAAATTGGTGTAGATTTTATTTTTGACGGCGGCAGGAGCATTTTTATAGCCTTGCCAATTCAAAGCGCGCAGGCAATGCTTGCAAATGTGAAGTTCCATTTCTTTTTCCAGAGTTTTGTTGTCGATAATCAAGTTGACTTTAAAAATATTGTTTATTTCCCGTTTAATTACGTATTTTTCGTAGCGTCTCTGTGCGAGCATAGATTTTAAAGTTGAGCAGCCGGTTAAATGAAATTTGTATTCAAAATTTCTGTCTTCGCCGAAATATTGCGCTTGGTCACGAATATACAAAATAACGCGCCGCCCGTTGTAAAAAATCCCGCCGTCGGTAATAATAAATATCGGATTGTCAGGCGAAATTTCAACGTCCGGAATTTCAGGGTTATCCCATTGCATTTTTTTTGTTTTTTCATCCAAATCAAATTTCGATTTTTCTTTTGAAAGTCCCATTTTATAAAATTTTTCAAAATCGTCCAAATTAATCAATCCTTTCAGCAAGTTCATTTAATCTTTCGTCAGCCTTAGTGCGAATTCTGAAATCGACGCGGCGTGAAAGTTTTGCGTCAATTTCTCCGCCCGCCATAATTGGTTGACTGGAAGAAAGCCCGTTGGCTGTGATTCTGCGAATAATCCATTCCAAACTGTCTTGAAGTGCGGGCATATTAATTGCGTAAGTCAAAACTGCAAGGGTACGCGCTTGCGAAAGATTCATATTGTTTAAATATTCTTGCCGGCGATTTTCCGCGCCCGCCCAAAAAGGATCCGTGTGCCCTTCAATTCGTATTTCGTCAATATAATCTTTATAATTATCCTGCGAAATAACTTTGACGTAGCGCGGAAAAAAATCATCAAGTATCAGCTGAAATTTCGGCGTCAAAGTATCTGAACCCACGCCAAATAAAATATCCGGCTCCTTAAATCTTAGCGTCAAAGTTTCTTCGTCAAGTTCGGCGTTCCACTTTGATAAATCGTCTTTAAATTCTTGAAAAAGCGCGTCGTAAATTTCGCGCTTAACTTCGACGTAATTATAAATCATTTCGTTTTTCTGCCGCTGTTCGTTTTGTACCTGCATCATAAAAGTTACGGCGATAAACATAAAAACTATCATCAGTCCCGACATTATATCAGAAATTGACATCCAATGATCTTCATTTTTTTTCAACGTGAACACTTCTTTCAACATCTTCAGCAATTCTGATTAACGCGGCTAATTTGTTGGTCAAAGGCGTGTAATCTTCAACAAATTTTTGAGAAACATTGTACATTGCTTCGCCGAAATTTTTTGTTTTTTCCTTGAATAAATTATCAAGATTTTCATTGAGATTTTTTGTTGACTTTTTCAGATATTCGTTATTTGTTTCCATCATATTGTAAAGCGAATCTGAAATTTTTTTGGTAATTTTGAAAGCGTCTTCGCCGAGAATTGCCGCGGCTGTTTGAACGGCGTTTTTAGTTGCTTGAATTTCGGCGTCCATAATTTCGCGCTGCTTGTAGGAAGTAATTTCAATTCTTTTTGAAACTTCAACCATAGCTTGCACGGTACGATTAGAAAAATTTTCAAATTCTGTAACAGAATCGCTTGCAAGGTCGCAGATTTTTTCCGAAAATTCCTGCGCTTGAGTAATCGAAATGTGAATTTCATCAGACAAATCATTGAAATTATTGGCGGCGGTTGCCACGGATTTTTCAATTTCGCCGCAGGAACTTTCAACAAGATTAACCACGTTGTTTTGAGTTTGAATGGTTGCAGAATGAATTTTTTCAGACAAGGCGTCAACATTAGCGGCGGCGGTTGCCACAGATTTTTCAATTTCATTGCAGGAACTTTCAACAAAATTAGCCACATTGATTTGAGTTTGAATGATTGAAGAATGAATTTTTTCAGACAAGGCGTCAACATTAGCGGCGGCGGTTGCAACGGATTTTTCAATTTCATTGCAGGAACTTTCAACAAAATTAGCCACATTGATTTGAGTTTGAATGATTGAAGAATGAATTTTTTCAGACAAAGCGTCAACATTAGCGGCGGCGGTTGCCACGGATTTTTCAATTTCGCCGCAGGAACTTTCAACAAAATTAATCACGTTGGGAATAGAATTTTTTGCGGAATCACCCAAATTTTCAACTTCCAATAAAACTTGCTCCAATTTTTGCTCATATAAATTTGCTGTAACAATCAAAGCTTGAATAGCCGCGGCGGTATTTTGAATTGCGGCGGAAGAATTTTCAATCTGCGCGAGGGAATTTCGGGCGTTGTCAATTCCGGCAAATGCAATTTGTAAATCTTGAGTAACAGATTCAAGAGTTGCCTTGTAATTAATTTGCCACTCCAACAAACGCCCGACAGCAATATTCAACTGCTTAAAATTTTCGCCGAATTGCTCCGTAATTTTTTGATTGAAATCTTTTATAGCCTCGTTTAACGCCTCAATAAAAGCCTTGGTATTGTTTTCAGCCAAAGTTTTGCCGAACTCTCGAAATTCTGAAATAATTTTATCATTGTTATCCCTCATTTCAAGGCGAATGGTTTTCATTTGACCGACAACGGTATATTCGCCGTCGCCCGCAAGCGAATTGGAAATTTTTTCTAATGTGCCCAATAATTTTTTTGTGGCGTCAGATTTTTCGGCGTCAGATTTTTTCAAGTACCTGATTAAATCTGCAACGGTTGCCTCGTCGCTTATTTCAGATTTTGGAAAATTTTTTTGCTTACGTTTTTGCCAATATTTTAAAAATATATAAATAGACATTCCTAAAATCGAAGTAGCAAAAGCCGTTTTCATTCCGCCCAAAAGATTTACAACACTTTGATGCATTGCCTCCAACGAAGAATTAAAATACAAAAGTCCCAAAAAAATTCCGGCAAAAGTAAAAAATACCCCCAAACTTGCAGCAGTACGCGGTTCTTCATAATCGCCAAAAGTGTCTTCGTCAAGTGAATTATTGAAATCTTTCCACCCCAATAAAACGAGCCAAATTAAAATTAATATGCAAAATATCCACCAACTGTTTTCAATAAATTTTTCAATAAATTCTTCCATATTGTCAGCCTCCAAAATTTTTTTGAAGAAAACAATTTCCTTTCACGAATAAAAAAATCCTGCCTTTCGACACAAAGAAAAATGCAGGATAATTTTTTGAAACTGCGAATTTTAAAAACGGGTGATTGTATGATTGCTTTGATAGATTACGGCGTTGGAAATTTGTACAGCGTCGAAAAGGCGTTAAAATTTGTCGGCGGCGAAGTACAAGTTACAAGCAACGCGGCAGATTTACGGCACGCAGATAAATTGGTTTTGCCGGGCGTTGGAGCGTTTGGCGATTGTATGAAAAATTTGGAGGCGACGGGTTTAATTCCAACAATTTTGGAACAGGTTTTAATGCACAAGCCGCTGTTGGGAATTTGCGTAGGGTTGCAGATTTTATTTGAAAGAAGCGAAGAATCGCCCGAAGTCAAAGGCTTAGGCGTTTTCAAGGGCGAAGTCAAAAAAATTCGCGCAGACGGTTTAAAAATTCCGCACATGGGCTGGAACTCGATACAAATTGGCAGGAAAGACAATCTGATAAAATTTGGCGCGTCAAAACTTTTGGCTGGGCTTGAGGGCAAAAATTTTTTCTACTTTGTACATAGTTATCACGCTGTACCGGCAAATGAAAATCTTGTAACGGCAATTACAAATTACGGCGAAAATGTAACGGCGGCGGTTGAACTCGGCAAAGTTTTTGCTACTCAATTTCACCCCGAAAAATCCGGCGACGTAGGCTTGAAAGTTTTAAAAAATTTTGTGGAAATGTAAGGAGTGTTGATAATGTTAATTTTACCGGCGATTGATATTTTGGATGGAAATGCAGTACGCTTGACGCAGGGCGATTTCAAAAAAGAATTTAAGTACTCAAAATATCCCGAAGAAACCGCGCTTGAATGGCAGGACGCAGGCGCAGAATTTTTACACGTGGTAGACTTGGACGGCGCAAAAAAGGGCGCGTTGTCAAATATTTTCACGATTAAAAGAATCCTCGACAATATCAAAATTCCAATCGAAGTCGGCGGCGGTATCCGTCAAATGAGCGATATTGATAACCTTTTGGATATCGGCGTTAATCGTGTCATAATCGGCAGCGCGGCGGTTGAAGACCCTGATTTTGTACAAGAAGCGGCTGACAATTTCGGCGAACAGGTTGTAATTGGGATTGACGCTCGCGAAGGAATTGTTGCAGTACACGGCTGGTGCGATTCCGGCGAAATGGACGCAAAAGAATTGGCGGCGCGTATCGGCGATTTTGGAATTTCCACGATTATTTATACTGATATTGCGCGCGATGGAATGTTGAAAGGAATTGACGCCAACCACGTTGCAGAAATTGCCCGCCATTCCGGAATTTCGGTAATTGCCTCCGGCGGCGTTACTTCCCTTGACGATATACGCAACCTTAAAGCGCACGAAGACGCGGGAATTGTCGGCGCGGTTATCGGTAAGGCACTTTATGAAGGCGTCATTGATTTTTCAGAGGCGTTGAAAATTGCGGAATAATAGGGAATAGTGGGTAGTGGATAGGGAATAGGGAATAGTTACTACTCCCTATTGGCTATTCCCTACTCCCTAAAAACGACCGCAGGGAGTTTTTTTATGTTGACAAAAAGAATAATCCCTTGCCTTGACGTGAAGAACGGGCGGGTTGTAAAAGGTACAAATTTTGTAGGACTGCGCGACGCAGGCGACCCTGTCGAGCTTGCCAAAAAATATGACGAGGAACGCGCAGATGAATTGGTTTTTCTGGATATAACGGCGTCACATGAAGGGCGCGGTACAATGGTTGAAGTTGCCAAAAGTTGCGCGGCGCAGGTTTTTATACCGTTTACAGTTGGCGGCGGTATTCGCACTGTTGACGATATGCGCGTTATGTTGAAAGCCGGCGCAGATAAAATTTCGGTTAACAGTGCGGCGATTAAAAATCCCGCGTTAATTTCTGAAGGAGCAAAAAAATTCGGCAGTCAATGTATAGTTTTGGCGGTTGACGCTAAAAGTTGCGGCGAAGATAAATGGGAAGTTTTTATTAACGGCGGGCGTACTCCAACCGGCTTAGATTGTTTGGAATGGATAAAAAAAGGCGTGGCACTCGGCGCGGGCGAAATTCTTTTGACAAGTATGGACGCGGACGGCACTAAAGACGGTTATGACATTCCCTTAACTCGCGCAGTTTCAGAAGCGGTAAATGTTCCCGTAATTGCGAGCGGCGGCGCGGGCGAATTGGAACATTTTTTGAAAGTTTTGATTGACGGCAAGGCGGACGCAGTTTTGGCGGCGTCAGTTTTTCATTACGGCAAATATAAAATTCGGCAAGTCAAGGAATATCTGAAAAAGCACGGTGTTGAGGTCAGATTTTGAACTTTAAAATTAGAGAAATGCAAGTGTCAGAATATGGCGAACTTGAAAATTTTTTGTACGAGGCAATTTTCATACCGGCGGGCGCGGTTAAACCTGCGCGAGAAATTATTTATCAGCCTGAACTTCAGATTTATATAAAAAATTTCGGCGAAGGTCCGGCTGATTTTTGTTTTGTTGCTGAAGTTGAAAATAAAATTGTGGGCGCGGCGTGGTCAAGAATTATGAATGACTACGGACACATTGACGACAAAACGCCTTCGCTTGCCTTGTCTGTACTGAAAAATTTCCGTCGCGCAGGAATTGCAACTGCCTTAATGAAAAATTTACTGGAAAAACTTTCAGCAGAAAATTTTCAGCGCGTTTCGTTGTCTGTACAAAAAGAAAATTTGGCGGCGATTGAGCTTTACAAAAAATTAGGATTCAAAATTTTTAACGAAAATGAATCAGAATATATTATGATTAAAAAAATTTTACAGTAGGTGATAATTTAAATGAGAGCAAGTGCATTATACGCGCCGACGCTTAGAGAATCTCCGGCAGAGGCGGAACTTTTGAGCCATAAATTAATGTTTCGCGCAGGCTTTATCAGAAAAGCCGCGGGCGGAATGTACACCTATTTACCTTTGGCGTGGCGCACAATGAAAAAAATTATGCAAATAATTCGTGAAGAAATGGACGCTAACGGCGGGCAGGAATTAATGATGCCAATAACTCAACCTTCAGAAATTTGGCAAGAATCCGGACGCTGGGCAGTTTACGGTCCCGAAATGATGCGCCTTAAAGACAGGCACGGGCGGGAATTTTGCCTTGGACCAACGCACGAAGAAATGATTACAACTTTAATTCGCGGCGAAGTTCGCTCACATAAGCAACTGCCGCTTTTACTCTATCAAATGCAAAATAAATATCGTGATGAAATACGCCCGCGTTTCGGCTTAATGCGCAGCCGTGAATTTGTCATGAAGGATTTATATTCTTTTGATAAAGATATTGACGGTATGAATATTTCGTATAAAAAAATGTACGACGCCTACACAAATATTTTCACTCGTTGCGGCTTGAAATTCCGCCCGGTTGAGGCTGATAACGGAGCTATTGGCGGCGGTCATTCTCACGAATTTACCGTACTTGCTCCGAGCGGCGAATCTTCCATTGCCTATTGTGAAAAGTGCGATTACGCGGCAAGCGACGAAAAAGCCGAGCTTAAAATTATTAAAGCTGAAACTGAAGAATTAAAACCACTTGAAAAAGTTGCAACGCCAAATTGTCATACAATCGAAATGGTTAAAAATTTCCTCAATGTACCGATTGAAAAGACAATTAAAGCCGTTGCCTTCCAAGACGACGACGACAGATTAATTTTGGCGTTTGTGCGCGGCGACCACGAAGTAAACGAAATTAAAGTTTTGAACGCGGTTGAGGGCGCACTCCATTTACATATGGCTGAAGAATCTGCAATTACGGCTGTTGGAGGCGCGGCAGGTTTTATGAGTCCAATAGGCTTGAAAGACGGCGCGGTTATCGTTGTCGATTCAACTGTTATGGAAATGTACAACGCAGTTGCCGGCGCAAATGAGGTTGACAAACATTTTATTAACGTCACGCCAAAAAGGGATTTTAATTCTGAAAAAATTATTGTTACTGATATCAGAATGGTACAGGCGGGCGACCCCTGTCCACATTGCGGCGCAGAATTAAAAATGACGCGCGGTATTGAAGTCGGGCAAGTTTTCACGCTCGGCAACAAGTACAGCAAGGCGTTAAATGCAACTTTCCTTGACGAAAACGGCAAAGAAACTTATTTTGAAATGGGCTGTTACGGAATTGGCGTAGGGCGCACAATGGCGGCGGCGATTGAGCAAAACAACGATGCGGACGGAATTATTTGGGCGCGAGCTATTGCGCCGTTTGAAGTTGTAATTGTTCCTGTCAATGCAAAAATTCCCGAGCAGTTGGAATACGCAGAAAAAATTTATAGCGAATTGAAAAACGCGGGCGTTGAAGTTTTGCTTGACGACAGGAAGGAACGCGCCGGAGTCAAATTCAAAGACTGCGATTTAATCGGTTATCCTGTTCGCGTTACAGTAAGTCCAAAAACTCTGGAAAGTGATTTTGTAGAAATTAAAATTCGTAAAAGCGGCGAAATTTTAGAAGCGGCTCGCGCAGTTTGTACAGATAAAATTATTGAATTGTTAGGGGATTTATAAAATGAGAATGCCTGTAATTTTTTCAGGACACGGCGACCCGATGATAGCTCTTAGAAAAGATAAAGTTTCAGCAACTTTTGAACAAGTCGGCAAGCAATTAATTTCAGCTTACGGCAAGCCGCGGGCAATTTTGGCAATTTCGGCGCACTGGTACACGCACGGAAATTTATTACAAAAAATTGAAAAACCGCCAAAAATTAATGATATGTTCGGCTTCCCAAAAGAATTGTACGATTTAAAATATCAAGTCAAAGGTTGCGCGGCACTTTCTGACAGAGTGCAGGAAATTTTGGGCGCGGCTGTCAAAATTGATAATGATTGGGGAATTGATCACGGCGTTTGGTCGGTTTTTGTACATATGTTCCCCGCGGCTGATATTCCCGTTGTTGAACTTTCGGTAAATGTGGATATTTCGGCAGAAGAAATTTTTGAAATTGGTACAAAACTTTCAGATTTACGCGCGGAAGGCTATTTGATTTTCGGCAGCGGAAATATCGTACACAATCTGCGCGAAGTCGATTGGGATAATTTCGGCGGCACTGAAAAAACTTTAAATTTTAACCAAGAAATTATCGACGCGGTAAAAGCCAAAGATATTAAAAAAATTCTTGACTATGACAAAATTCACAATTCAGATTATGCAATTCCGACGATTGAACATTTTCTGCCGCTGATTTACTGCTTGGGCGCGGCTGACGGCGACGACGCAACAGTTTTCAATGACGTTTGCAATTTGGGCTCAATGGCAATGACAGGCTTTATTTTTGAAAGTGTTTGACAGCTGAAAAATTTTTTATAAATCGTGAGGTTTTACCTTGCGATTTTTTTTGTTGACAGCAAATTTGAAAATGCGATAATAAGCGAAAGGAGAGATTTAAAATGCAAACTCAAGAACAAATTTTTTCACGTGACGACAATAATTATTTGCCGGTGTTCAATCGCTACAAAATAGTTTTGGAGCGCGGCGAAGGCGCGTATTTGTACGATATTAACGGCAAACGTTACATTGATTTTTTGGCGGGAATAGCGGTAAATGTTTTGGGGCATAATTACGCGCCGCTTGTTGAGGCAATTTCCAAACAAGCCGCAAAAGTTATTCACGTTTCAAATTTATATTACACCGAGCCGCAAGCCGCCGCCGCTGAAAAGTTGGTAAAGCTTAGCGGACTGGACAGAGCATTTTTCGCAAATTCCGGCGCGGAGGCAAACGAAGGCGCAATTAAAATCGCCCGCAAATACGCCCATCAATTCGACGCCGATAAATCCCAAATTATCACGGCGTGGGACAGTTTTCACGGGCGCACGCTTGCCACTTTGACTGCAACCGGTCAACCGAAATATCACAAGGGCTTTGAACCTTTGCCACAAGGTTTTGACTACGTACATTACAATGACATTGCCGAGCTTGAGAAAAAAATTTCTGATAAAACCTGCGCAGTTATGCTGGAAACAATTCAAGGTGAGGGCGGCGTTTATCCCCCGAAAAATAATTATCTGCAAAAAGTTCGCGAACTCTGCGACAAACACGGCGCACTTTTGATTTTTGATGAAATTCAGGCGGGAATAGGGCGTAGCGGTAAATTTTTTGCCTATGAAAAGTACGGCGTTAAACCCGACATTGTAACTTTGGCAAAAGGCTTGGCGGGCGGCGTACCCATTGGCGCGTTTATCTGCACAGAAAAAGTTGCAAAGGCTTTTAATCCCGGCGACCACGGTACAACTTTTGGCGGAAATCCTTTGGCTTGCGCGGCGGCTAATGTTGTACTTGACACTGTACCCAATGAAAAATTTTTGGCGCACGTTGAGGAAGTCGGAAAATATTTCAAAGATAAATTGATTGAATTGCAACAAAAACATTCCGAGCAAATTTCCGAAGTGCGCGGCGAAGGTTTAATTTTGGGCGCGCAACTTTCCAATCCCAAAAAATCCGGCGTCGAGATTGTCAATGAATGTATGAAACGCGGCGCAATTATAAATTGTACAGTTGGCACGGTTTTAAGATTTATCCCGCCGCTGATTATTACCAATGAACAGGTTGACGAAGTTATAAAAATTTTGGACGAAGTTTTGAGCGAATAAAAAATTTTGAGGGGAAATTTTGATGACGTTGGCTATTGTGATTCTTACCAACAATGAGGAAAATAATATGGTTGACGTGATAGAAAACGCCCGACAATGCACTGACGAAATTTTAATTATTGACTCCGGCAGTACCGATAAAACTGTTGAGTTTGCAAAGAAAAGCGGCGCAAAAGTTTTTTACAGGGCGTGGACCAATGATTTTGCCGCACAAAGAAATTTTGCCCTCGATAAAACTTCGGCTGATTTAATTTTTTACATTGACGCCGACGAACGCTTGACTGCAAAAACTGTTGAACATATAAAAAAAATCCTCGCGCAGGGCGATTTAAATTTTCAGTACAAAGTTCAGCGAAAAACTACCGCGTTTGGCGTAACTTTTAACCACGGCGTTTTGCAACCGGATTATATTTTGAGAATGTTCCCGCGTGAAAAAGTTCAATGGTCCGGCAAAGTTCACGAACACCCAAATTGCCCCTGCGAAATTAAAACTTTGCAAGGTTATCTTGAACATTACACTTACAGAAATTGGGCGCAGTGGGAAAAAAAAATGCAACTGTACAGCACAATTTGGGCTGAAGATAATTTTAAAAACGGCAAAAGAATTTCACGCGCCGGAGCTTTTTTACACGCAAGCGCGGGCTTTTTCAAAATGTTTTTTCTGAAGGCGGGATTTTTGGACGGCTGGTACGGATTTTACACCTGCGCGAATCACTTTTTTTATACGCTGATGAAATATTTAAAACTGCTTGAACTGCAAAATAAGGAGCACTAAAAATGGAAACTTTAGATATTCCGGCGGCTTTTGCTAGGTATCGTGAAAAATTCGGTCTAAGCAAGGCGGGTTTTGCTAGAGAAATTGGAATTGCGCCTCAATCTTACGATTATGAGACTCCTAGCAGTGCGACTTGTTCAGTGGTGAAAAGCTACTGCGCGTAAGCGAACTGATTACCCGAAGGGTGGAATGAAGGAG
>JAFSZS010000005.1 GCA_017455645.1 Selenomonadaceae bacterium
ACTTGTGATAATTCCGGCGTCATATTCTGAAAGTCCCAAATTATTTATCAAGCGGGCGCGGCGGGCGTCGGGCAATTCCGGTAAAGATTTTCTGAAGTTTTCAATTTCTTCATCAGTTGTAATAATCGGCGGTAAATCCGGCTCCGGCATATAGCGGTAATCGTGCGCGTCTTCTTTGTTGCGCATTGATTGAGTAATTCCCTTTTCGGGGTTCCACGTGCGCGTTTCTTGAATAATTTTCCCGCCTTCGTCCAAAACTTCAGCCTGTCTTTCAATTTCGTAATTTATCGCATCTTCCAACGCTTTAAACGAATTGATATTTTTCATTTCTGTACGAGTGCCGAGCTTATCGCTGCCGACGGGGCGCAATGAAACGTTAATATCTGCGCGAAGGTTGCCTTCTTCCATACGGCAATTTGACACGTCGATATATTCAAGGATAGATTTAATTTTTTCCATATAGGCGCGCGCTTCTGCCGCCGAATGCATATCAGGCTCTGAAACAATTTCAATCAGCGGTACGCCCGTGCGGTTATAGTCAACATTTGAAGTTGCGGAATCTTTAATCGTTGTGCCGCTGTGTACCAATTTTCCCGCGTCTTCTTCCATATGAATCCTAGTTAAGCGCACAATTTTTCTTTCGCCGTCAACTTCAATTTCAACTTGTCCTTCGTAGGCAATGGGTAAATCGTACTGCGAAGTTTGCCAATTTTTGGGAAGGTCGGGATAATAATAATTTTTTCTGTCAAATTTGCTGTACTTGTTAATTTTGCAGTTCGTGGCCAAGCCGGCTTTAATTGCAAATTCCACAACGCGGCGATTAATTTTTGGCAAAACGCCCGGCAAGCCTAAACATACTGGACAAGTATGAGTATTTTGCTCCGCGCCAAAAGTCGTCGCGCAGCCGCAGAAAATTTTTGTTGCAGTTTTTAATTCGCTGTGAATTTCCAGCCCTATTACCGCTTCATATTTCAAAATAAATTCCTCCTAAACATTTCCTTTTGCTCGATTGTGATTTTTACAGAGCATTTCGCAATTTTTTATTGAAGTTTCGCCGCCGCGGCTCCAAGCTGTAACGTGGTCGGCGTCCATTTCGCTGTACTTGTAAATCTTTGTAGAATTTTTATTTTTGCCAATCGCGCAGAGCGGGCAATTTGAAACGCCCTTACTTTTTGCCGCGTTTGTTTGGCGGGCGTAAACGGTTTTCTTTGTAGATTCTTCAAAAAATCTTATGTGCAAAAGTTTAGTTTCAGTTTTGCCGCCCAAAATATATTCAAAAATCCCGCGCTTGTTTGTAACGGCGTCATCTTCATAAAGTTTTTCGACTTCAGCTTTAACTTCGGCGATGTCATAAATACTTTCGTGATAGAGATTGTAAAGCCTGCCCCAATCCAAGCCGCACATTTCATCTTTTGTATCAGGGAAAATTTTTTCAATCCAATTTATAACAGCTACGAAATATTTTTTCAACTCGTCAATATTTTTATCCCAACGGTGCAAGCTCATATATTCGCCAATTTTTTTATCGTCGGAACTTTGCACAAGCCATTCAAACGCCGTCCTCAAAAAATCTTGTCTCAAAACATTTCCGCGCACGTAATTTTTCCAACGATACAACTTTGAATTTTGGCTGTTGCTGAATTCCGCCTTTGCCAAAGTTATAAAATCGCCGCTGTACACCGAATTTAAAATTTCCTGCTGATTCAGCGGAATACCCGCAATATTTATTGTTTTAAACCACGCTTTAATTTCGTCTTCCGTGCCTTCGCAAATGTAAATTGTCAGCCGCGTTTGCAAAAATTTTTCCCGCAAATTCTGCGCGAGCGAACTGTAATATTGTTGGTGCCCTTCGACTGAAACTGAAAATAAATTTTTTATGTACCTGCCCAAACTTGTAATTCGCTGTTGCCCGTCCAAAACTTCATATTTTTCTTCGTCGGCGCGCGGCTTGTTGAAATATAAAAGCCCAATCGGATAACCTTTCAAAATTGAATCGATAACTGCTTTTTCTTTTTCGCCGTCGTTTTGCGCGTACAAATAATTTCGCTGATATTCCGGCTGAATTGTCAATTTACCGCCCCAGCCGAATAACCCTTTGCCTTCTGCCGCGCTGAACTCAAAGCCCGCGCAAATTTTTTCAACCGTTAAATCTGTCAAAAGTGTTGTTTTCATAATTCCTCACTGCGATAAACAAAATAATTTTCATAAAAATAACTGGCGTCAAGCCCCTTCATAAAAATTTCTCGGTCGTCAACTTTTTCTGTCAACGCGGCGGCAAGAATTTTTTTTATTTCGGCGTCATTAATTGGGCTGCGCTCCATTGCCTGCAGGTAATTATTTTTGTCAACGCGGCTCCAGTCAACAACTTTGCAAATTTCAATTTTAAAAATGTGGTCAAGCCAAAGTCTCATACTGCGCCCGTTGCCTTCGCGGAAAGGGTGCGCCACATTCATTTCAACATATTTTTCCACAATTTCATTAAAATTTGACTGCGCCATTTTTTCGACGCTTGCAACCGCTTCACGAAGATACAGCGCGGACGCAAATCTGAAATTGCCTTTGCTGATATTTTCGTCGCGCAACTTTCCCGCAAAATAATAAATATCCTCAAATAATTTTTTGTGAATTTTTGCAAGCGTGTCAAAAGTTCCTGCCGTATTTTTTTTGAAAAAATCGCCGCTCCAAAGTTCAATCGCTTTTTGTTTGCTGATTTTTTCCTCAAGCCGCGCCAATTCCGCTTGATTTTCAATTTTGAATTTATTTTTCAGCGTCATTATAACTCCGCCTTTCAGCTGTCAGGGAATTTATGACGTATTAAATATCTTTGGTACAAAATTTGAAGAAAACCATCAGCATTATCTGCCGTGTAATATGTACCGTTAGGTTTTTCACTGAAAAGAATTGCAGGACCTGTATTTACTTTACTACCGCTGCCGGTTGTGCCGTTTGTATTATGTTGAATTGCATTTTGATAACGTTTAGTCGGCTTCATACCAAATTCTTCTCTGCCGGAAGTCATTCCAACTATTTCAAATTGTTCGGGGCAATATTTATCAAGAAAAGTGATAGGTACGCCCATGACGCCGGGATAATCTTCTGGAATTGCATCAGTTGCAGGAACTTCTATCGCGTCGTAGTTGTCATATTTTTGATATTCTTCCAAGTGCTTAATTTTTGGGTGGTAGCGTAAACATTGCGCCATTGTCATTAGGCGGAGCGGTTCGTGGCGGTAATTGTGTTCCAAATTTGTAAACCAACGAACGCCTTTTACATTAATAAATTTTCTGCCGGTTTCTTCATCAATTCCGCAAGTTGCCGCTTCCAAAGGATAATTATCAGGCACATAAAATTTTCTGTCGCCGCTGTGAATACTTGGACCGAGCCAAATTTTATTTTCCTTAATCAGCGGGAAAACTTCCTTGTAAGTAAGGCAGTTAATGTTGCCGATAATCAGAAATTTTTTTTCGTCGGGGTTAATCCACTTCAAAAATTCCCTAAACAAACTGAAGGGCGGATTGGTAATTATAACGTCTGCTTCTTCGCGCAGGGCTTTTACTTCGTCGCTGCGAAAATCGCCGTCGCCCTGAAGATATTCCCATTGCAATTTATTTGGGTGGTGTACGCCGTGCACATAATTATTTTGGTCGAGGGTAAAAATTTTGCCGCGTGAATCAGTAATATCTGCGTTGAATTGCGGGCTTGCAGCCTCCCAAAGTGTAGGTTGCGCGGGATATTTAATTTTTTTGCTGTTGACTGCGTAGCTTGTCGAAATTAATTTTTTCAATCCGTATATCTCAAAATTCTCTACAAAAAATTCAGTGAACTTGCTCCATTCGGGGTCATCGCAGGGAAGCAGTACAGTTTTACCGCGCAGAAAATCTTTGTTGTACAAGTAGTAACAATTCATTTCGCGCTGAATATCGTCGTACTGCGTATAAAATTCGTCGTTCTTATTTTTCGCCGCCGCGTTTAAATTGCTGTTTGCCATAATGATACCTCAAATTTTAAATTTTTCGGCAGTATCAATTTGACATTTTAATATAAAAATCCTTTACAATTTGTCGATAAATCTAAACATATACGCAGATATAGCCGTTGCCTCCAAAATAATTATCCCCAGCCCGCTGATAAAATCGCCCCAAGGCAAAGTCCCTAAACTCATTCCTATACTTCCAAAAAGCGTAGGTACAAAATTAATCATTGAAGACGCCGCGCCTACATTGTCTTTGGCTTGAA
>JAFSZS010000044.1 GCA_017455645.1 Selenomonadaceae bacterium
AAAATTTAACAGTCGAAAAACTTTAAATTTGTGACTCCTGCCAATAATTTCTTTAAAGTGGCGATGATGGAAATATTGTAAAAGAAGGCAGTGAACCTTCACACATTATACCAAAAAAGATGAGGATAATTAACTTGACTATCACAGAATTTGAAGAAAAATATTATCTGCATGACAGCACTATTGATAAAATTGAATATGACGCCGAAAATAAAACATTAAAATTGGAAATAGATTTTTGTTTTTGGATGCAAATTTGGTATGAACATGGTAAGCCTGAAAACGGTTTAATAGCTGTAACTTTTGAAAATGTTTCTTTTTATGAATATGAAGACTACGACCCGAGCAAACTTTTTTCAGATTATACGCCGGAAATTTTACAAACTGAAATTGAAAATGATATGCTGATTTTATATACTTTTAAATTTGTGCGCTACGAGCCGGGCGAAGACCTTTACCCAATTATGAGAATAAAAGCTGAAAATGTAACAGTCGAAGAAATCTAAAATTCCCTGTCAATAAATTCTTGTAACTTTCGCTTAATCCTGCACTGTGCTATAATACACGAAAAAATTTTGAAAGGCAGTGCGTAAATTTTTATGAAACTTTTTGAGAAATTGGCGGCGGGATTTTTAAGCTTGACGGTAATTTTTGGCGCGTCAAATTCCGAGGCGGCAGAAGCTCCCAAAGTTGAAAAACGAATTGCGATAAATTCTGCAAGCCGCTTAATGACTTATTACGAAAACAATAAAAAAATTGCAGTGTACCCGCTCGGCTTGGGCAAAACTTACACGCCAACGCCGGTAGGGTATTTTAAAATTCTGGAAAAAGTTACAAATCCGACGTGGATTGATCCTTCAGACCCCGAGTATATAGTTTCGTCCGGACCCGGCAACCCGTTAGGTTATCGCTGGATGCAGATTAAAGGCAATTATGGTATTCACGGCACCAATCGCCCAGACAGTATCGGCGGCTACGTTTCAAACGGCTGTGTACGTATGCTTGAAAAGGACGTTGAGGAACTTTACAGAATGGTTGACGTAGGAACGCCCGTTGATATAACTTATAACCGCGTTGTTGTTGAAAAAGTCGAAGACGGCAACGTTGCATATTGGATTTACCCCGACGGTTACGGTTGGCAAAATATCGATGTTGCCTACGTGAACGGCTGGCTGGAACCTTACGGCGTTGCGCCTTTTGAAAGTGATATTAACATTGCTGATAAAATTCAACTTTCGGACGGCAAGCCTACCTACATTGGCAAGCCTTACAATATCGAAGTAAACGGCAAGCGAATTGACAAAGTAACAGTCAACGGGCGGGATTTTCTTGCAAAGGCGGTTGTTCGTGACAATATAAATTATTTGCCGGTTGTTCCGCTTGCAATGGCGTTGCGTACAAAATTGGAATGGCGCGAGGGCGAATCTACCTTAAAAACAAAGTACGGCACGGTTACCGGCTTTGAAAAGAAAAACCAAATTTACTGCAACGCTGACGACGCAATTATTTTACTGAACATTGACGGCGGCTTACAAAATATTTCAGATAATCCCGACGAAGGCAAAATTTTTAAATTTTACACTTCCAAAATTAAAATTGAAAAGCCCGCCAAAAAATCTAAAGACAAAGACAAAAAGAAAGATAAAATTGAAGAAAAATTAACCACCGAAGAAAAAATTACCGCTGAAGAAATTGTAACCGACGAAAAAATTTCCGACAAAGATAAAAAATCTAAGAAAGACAAAAAATCTAAAAAAGAAAAGAAATCCAAAAAAGAAAAAAAATCCAAGAAAACTGAAACCGCCGAAGAAGTTAAACCTGTCGAAGAAAATCAACCTGCCGAAAATGGGAATGCTTGATCATGGAAAAATTTATAATTATCGACGGCAGCAGTATTTTTTACCGCTCCTTTTACGCAATGCCGAATTTAACCGCGCCGAGCGGCGAACCTACGGGCGCAATTACCGGCTTTGCAAATGTGCTTGTAAAACTCCTGCGCGAATTTTCGCCGAATTACGCGGCTATTGCGCTTGACACTTCCAGAAAAACTTTTCGCACTGAAATTTTTCCCGAATATAAGGGCGGGCGCGCCAAAACTCCCGACGAATTATTTGCACAGCTTGCGATGCTTGAAGAATTTGCCGCGGTTATGGGGATAAAAACTTTAGCTGCGCCGAATTTTGAAGCGGATGATATTATTGGCACTTTGGCAACTCAAGCTTCAGAAAATTTTTCTGTTGACATTGTAACGGGCGACAGGGACGCCTTCCAACTGATTAACAAAAATACCCGCGTGCTTTTCGCCAAAAATACAAATATTGAAATTTATGACGAAGAAAAATTTGTTGCCGAATTTGGATTTCAGCCGACGTTGCTTGTCGATTATAAAGGCTTGAGCGGCGATACTTCAGACAATATCCCGGGCGTTGCCGGAATTGGTCCGAAAACTGCTACAAAACTTTTGCAGGAATACGGCACGCTTGAAAATATCCTTGCCAATGCTGAAAAAATTTCTTCAAAAAAATTCCGTGAAGCCGTTCAAAATAATTCTGAAATTGCCAAATTAAGTAAAAAGCTCGCGCAAATTGTTTGCAATGTTCCTGATATAAATTTCGTTGCAGAAGATTTTAAAATTGCGCCGAATTTAAGCCGCGTTGATGAATTTTGCAGCCGCTATTCTTTGAAGGTTGCCAAAAAGCGTATTCATGAAATTTACGACGCCGAAATAAATTTGTTTGGCGATTTTAAGGTTGAAACTGCGGAAAATTTTTTGGAAGTGCCCAAAATTTCTGAAACTGACTACGATAAAATTTTTGCCGCCGAAAGTTTGGCGATTGTCGGTAATTTTGTTAAGGCGGGCGATGAAATTTTTGAAGTTGACGCCGCCCAAATTTTCTCCAATTACCATAAAAAAATTTTCGTTCACAACTTAAAAAAAATTATCAAAACTACCCCCTACTCCCTATTCCCTACTCCCTATTCCCTATTCGATATAGAAATAGCGGCTTACCTGCTCTACCCCGAACGTGAAAATTATTCCTGCGCGGAATTGTTGACGCTGGAATTTGATTTAAGTTTGAAAGAAAATTCGCCCGCCGCTGAAGTTACCGCGCTTGAAAAACTCGGCAAACTTTATGAAGAAAAACTTGACGCCGCCGAACTTTCAAAACTTTACTATGAAATTGAATTGCCGCTTACTGAAGTTTTGGCAAAAATGGAAATGCGCGGCGTTTATGTCGACACCGCCCGCCTTGAAAAAAAATCTGCCGAAATTGAAAATCGTATCGCCGAAATTGAAAAAAATATCTACAGCTTAGCCGGAGAAAAATTCAATATAAATTCGCCCAAGCAACTTGCCGAAATTCTGTTTGAAAAATTGCAACTGCCGCCCGTTACTCAAACGAAGAAAAAAACTAAAAGCGGCGTTTCAACCAATGCTGAAGTTTTGGAAAATCTGCGCGGGATTCACCCCATCATTGACGAAATTTTAAATTTCCGCACGCTGACAAAATTAAAATCAACTTATCTTGACGGGATTAAAACTTTGATAAATCCTGCAACTTGCCGCGTCCATACGAATTTTAATCAGACTGTCACGGCAACCGGCAGACTTTCAAGTTCCGACCCAAATTTACAAAATATCCCCGTTCGCACTGAAGAAGGCAGGGAAATTCGCGCGCTTTTTGAGCCGGGCGAAGGCTACGATTTTTTATTTTCGGCTGATTATTCGCAGATTGAGTTAAGACTTTTGGCGCATATGTCGGGCGACGAAAATTTAATAACCGCCTTTTTGAGTGGTGAAGATATTCACGCACGTACCGCGGCTGAAGTTTTCGGCGTTTCGATTGACAACATAACGCCCGACCTGCGCAGAAAAGCTAAGGCGGTTAATTTCGGGATTGTTTACGGTATCAGCGATTACGGCTTGTCTAAGGATTTGAGAATTTCCAGAAAAGAGGCGGGAGAATATATTTCCCTGTACTTTGAACGCTACCCTAAAGTTAAAAATTTTCTTGACGAAACGATTAAACAGGCGCACGAAAACGGCTACGTTACAACAATGTTTGGACGCCGCCGCTTTTTGCCAATGATTAAAAGTGTAAATTTCCACCAACGCGGGCTTGCCGAAAGAATGGCAATGAATACGCCTATACAGGGCAGCGCGGCTGACATTATCAAAATTGCAATGATTAATGCAGAAAAAAATTTGCGCGGGCTTGAAAGCAGAATTATTTTGCAAGTGCACGACGAACTTGTTATTGAGGCGAAAGAAAATGAACTCGCGCAGGTTGAAAAAATTGTTCGCGCGGCAATGGAAAATGTTGCAACTTTGAAAGTGCCGCTCGTTGTAGATTGTCATTACGGCAAAAATTGGAGTGAAGCAAAATGAAAAATTCTACCGCTGAAAAAATTTCTGAACTGATTAAACGTTATCCCGCGCTGGAAATTTGCCGCGCAGATTTAATTTTAGCCGTTGAAAAAATCTGTACCGGTTTTCGCGCAGGTAACAAATTATTAATTTGCGGCAACGGCGGAAGTGCGGCTGATTCTTTGCACATTGTCGGCGAACTTATGAAAGGTTTTATCCAGCCGCGTAAAATTGAAGACTTCGATAAAAATTTTGTTGAAGCGGCAGAAAAGCTTTTTCCTGACGATATTAATTATTTCAAAAAAAATTTACAGTGCGCGTTGCCCGCAATTTCTTTAGTTGGCGAAACTGCTTTAAATACCGCCGTTGCAAACGATAACGCGGCAGATTTAATTTTTGCCCAACAAGTTTTGGGACTCGGCAAACGCGGCGATATTTTGTTGGCAATTTCGACTTCCGGCAATTCTGCGAATGTTTTGTACGCGGCGAAAGTTGCAAAAGTTTTGGGACTGGAAATTATTTCATTGACGGGAAGGAGCGGCGGCAAACTCAAAAATATTTCTGACGTGACAATTTGCGCGCCCGCCGATTCTGCTTACACGGTACAAGAATTTCACTTGCCGATTTACCACGCGCTTTGTATCGCCGCCGAAAATGAATTTTTTGGATAAAATTTTAATTTCAATCGCTCGTACAAGCGGGCGATTTTTTTTGTGTACAATTTTTTCAAAACTGTAAAAATATTTCTGACATGACAATTTGCGCGCCCGCCGATTCTTCCTACACGGTACAAGAATTTCACTTGCCGATTTACCACGCGCTTTGTATCGCCGCCGAAAATGAATT
>JAFSZS010000045.1 GCA_017455645.1 Selenomonadaceae bacterium
CTATTCGCTGTAAATCTAAATCAATCGTTGTATAAATTTTTAAGCCTTCCTTGTAGACAGCGTCCGCGCCGTATTTTTCAATCAAAACTTGCGTGACAAAAGTTATAAAAGGCTCGGCGTCTTTTTGTTCTTCGGGTCTGTCGGGCTGTGCAAGTACAAGTTCGGCGTCTTTGGCGGCGGAAGCCTCAATACTTGAAATGTAATGAAATTTCGCCATTTGATCCAAAACTAAATTTCTGCGTTCTTTGGCGGCTTGAATGTCATTGAACGGCGAATAGTAATTTGGACTTTTGGGAATACCGGCTAAAAGTGCGCACTCCGACAAATCTAAATCGCTGACATTTTTATTAAAGTAAGTGATAGCGGCGGCTTGGACACCGTACGCGCCGCGCCCAAAATAAATTTGATTCAGGTACATTTCCAAAATTTCTTGCTTGGTGTATTGTTTTTCAAGTTGCAGGGCTAAGAAAACTTCTTGAATTTTTCTTTTGAAAGTGCGGTCTTGCGTAAGGTAAGCATTTTTTGCAAGTTGTTGGGTAATTGTGGAGCCGCCCTCTGCAATTTCGTTGCTGATAATATTTGCGTAAGCTGCGCGAGCAAGTCCCCGCGGGTCAACGCCGTTATGTTCATAAAATCTATTATCTTCAATAGCAATAAAAGCGTGTTGCAGATTTACGGGAATTTGTTCAATTTTAACGGGCATTCGGTTTTCGGCGGCGTGAATATTTGCAATTTCGTTACCTGCTGAATCGTAAATTTGAGAAGACGCCGGCGGTACAATATCGCCCGCAATATCCGGCTTGGCGTTTATATTCGCAGTTACAAAGCCAATCCCAATTCCCACAGCCATTACCAATATAAAAATCAAAATTCCCAAAATAAATTTAAAAAATTTAAAAATCCCGCTTCGCGCAGAACTCCTGCCCGCCGTTGCAGAATTTTCTTGCCCATCAGTGTTTGACAATTAAAAAACCACCTTCCTAAATAAAACTCTAATATATTATCACAAACAGCCTTTGCACGTCGATATTTTTTTAAAGTTTGTAAAGTTAAATTCTGCAGGAATTTTAATTAATTCGTGGAAAAAAATTGCAGGTGATAAAAATGATAAAAAATATTTTGGTGCCGGTGGACGGCTCGGACAGCTCGGAAAAATCCATAGAATACGCGGTTTCTTTGGCGAAAACTTACCGGGCGAAAATAAATTTTTTGTACGTGTCGAACGTCAACCAACTTGCAATAAACGCCTCTTTGACTCACGCAATTATGGGCGCAATGAGAGCGGCAGGCTCGGCAATTTTGGAACGCGCGGGAACTATGACACCTCCGGGCGTCGAGTACGAAAAAATTATGGAAACAGGCTCGCCCGCGGCGGTTATTTTGGAATATGCAGAAATTCTTGACGCAGATTTAATTGTTATGGGCAGCCGCGGCTTGGGCGTCGTCAAGGGCGTGCTTTTAGGTTCAGTCAGTCAATATATTATTGAGCGGGCAAAAATTCCCGTTTTGGTTGTTAAATAATTTTTTTAGCGATGAAAGGCACTGAAGGCTGAAGTCGCACTTGCAGAAAAGGGGTTGGTTTAATTGATGTTTCTACTTGCGCTGTCGCCAATTTTGTGGTTGGTACTTGCGCTCAGCGTAATAAAAATGTCGCCGTGGAAGGCGTGTATAATTGCGCTTATCATTTCACTTGGAGCGGGTATGTACGTTTGGGGAATGGAGAGCAATTACGCGGTTGAGGCAGTTTTGGAAGGCGTAGCATTAGCGTGTTGGCCAATTTTATTGGTTATCGTCGCAGCAATTTTTACTTACAATTTAACTTTACATACCAAGGCAATGGACACAATCAAAGATATGTTGACAAGTGTCAGCCACGATAAACGCGTATTAATTTTATTAATTGCGTGGGGATTCGGCGGCTTTTTGGAAGGTATGGCGGGCTTCGGTACAGCGGTTGCAGTTCCCGCGGGAATGTTAGCCGGTATCGGTATCAATCCTATTTTGTCGGTTTCAGTTTGTTTAATTGCAAATTCAGTACCGACGGCTTACGGCTCCATTGGAATACCGCTTGTAACTTTGGCGAATGTTACGGCGTTTGATCCTGTACAGCTTGCAACTTTCACTTCACTGCAATTAGGCGTTTTAACTTTGCTTTGTCCGTGGTTGATAACGATTGTAACGGGCGGCGGGATGAAAGGCTTGCGCGGTATGACTATGATGTGTTTAGGTTGCGGGCTTGCATTTTTCCTGCCTGAATTAGCTTTATCAATGTTTGTTGGACCGGAATTGGCGGTTGTAGCAGGTGCGATTGTTACAATGGGTACAATCGTTTTTCTTGCCAAAAAATTTCCGGTTGACGATCCGGAGTTTGCAATGCCTTCACAATCTACAGCAACTGTAAGCACGGCGAAGGGGCTTAACGCTTGCTTGCCTTTCATTTTGATTTTTATCTTCCTGCTTTTCACTTCAAAACTTGTACCGCCTATCAATTCTTTCTTAATGCAATTTAAATCTGCAGTACCAATTTACACGGGCGAAGGCGGCGCGCCTTATACATTCGTTTGGGTAAATACGCCGGGCGTTTTGATTTTGCTTGCGTCATTCATTGCGGGCAGTAAACAAGGCGCGGGATTCGGCGAAATGCTTGCACTTTTGGGGCGCACGATTAACGGCTTGAAATTTACAATGATAACGATAATTGCGGTTATCGCCACGGCAAAAGTTATGGGTTACAGCGGAATGACTAACCAAATTGCAGATACGGCGGTTGCATTTACAGGTACGGCTTATCCGGCTATTGCGGCGTTTTTGGGCTCGGTTGGAACTTATATAACCGGCTCTGCAACTTCAAGCTGCGTTTTGTTTGGCAAGTTGCAAGTTATGGCGTGTCAAGCGATAGGCGCAAGTGAAACGGGGCAAGCGTGGGTTGCCGCGGCTAATGCAACGGGAGCTTGCGCGGGTAAAATGATTTCGCCTTTAACCATTGCGATTGGCTCGGCGGCTATTGGTGTAAAAGGCGCAGACGCTCAACTTTTGGCGTTTGCAGTCAAAATTTATATTCCTTTCGTAATTTTTATGGGCGCGGTTGTTTATTTGGGGCTTGCGCTAGTAGGATAAAATTTTTCTGTGAAAAAAAACGGCACCGGCTTAAATCGTCGGTGCTTTTTTAGTTTTAATTTTTTTCTAAAATATTATCGATTTCCTTAAAAAGTTCGCTGACAAGTTCAGATTCGGGAACTCGGCGCACAATTTCGCCCTTTCTGAAAATTATACCTTCGCCGTTGGAGCCGGCAATTCCAACATCAGCAGTACGCGCCTCGCCGGGACCGTTCACAATGCAACCCATTACCGCAACCGTAATATTTTTTTTCACGGGCGATAATTTTTTTTCAACTTCAGCTGCAATTTCTTCAAGGTTAATTGTTGTACGCCCGCAAGTTGGACAAGCTATCAATGTTGCGCCGCCGTCGCGCAGGTTTAAAGATTTTAAAATTTCGCAAGCAACTTTCACTTCAACAACAGGATCGCCCGTCAAAGAAACTCTGATTGTATCGCCGATACCTTCCGCCAAAAGTGCGCCAATTCCGACGGCAGATTTTATCACGCCGGTATTTGCAGTTCCCGCCTCTGTTATTCCCAAGTGCAACGGGTAATTGACTTTTTCGCTGATTAAGCGGTAAGCCGCCAAAGTCAAAGGTACATCGTGCGCCTTCAGTGAAATTTTTATATCGTAAAAGTTTTCGGCTTCCAAAATTTGAACGTGTTCAAGTGCGGATTCAACCAACGCTTCAGCAGTTGCGCCGCCGTATTTCTGCAAAAGTTTTCGACTAAGTGAACCGGCATTAACGCCAATTCTGATAGGAATATTTTTATCTTTTGCCGCGGCTACAACTTCCTTGACGTGCGCCGCGCCGCCGATATTGCCGGGATTTAATCTTAAAGCCGCCACGCCCTGCGCGATACTTTCAAGCGCAAGTTTATAGTCAAAGTGAATATCTGCAATAATTGGAACTTCGACGGCAGAAATAATTTCGTGAAGATTTTGGGCGGCGTCCATATCAGGCACGGCAACGCGCACAATATCACAGCCCGCCTCTTGCAATTTTAAAATCTGCGCGACGGTAGATTGAGTGTCGGCGGTTTTTGTATTCGTCATAGATTGAACGCTGATAGGAGCGTTGCCGCCAATTTTAATTTTTCCGACTTGAATTTGACGTGTCAATTTTCTTTCAAACATTTTATCACCTGAATAAAACTCTGATTAAATCGCTGGTAGTAGCGTACAAAGTCAATAAAAGCAAAAGCGCAATTCCGGCGCGTTGAGTGTACATTAAAGCGCGTTGACTCATAGGCTTGCCGCGCACTGCCTCAATAGCCAAGGCGACAAAGTGCCCGCCGTCCAGCGCAGGAATCGGCAACAAATTTATTATCCCCAAATTCAAACTCAACAGCGCGGCGAAATTTAACAGCGGGATAAATCCTGTTTCGGCGGCTTGCCCTGCCATTTGCGCAATTCCTATTGGTCCCGCCAATTCTGCCTGTGAAGGAGCTTTAAAAATATCTGCAAGCGCGTTTAACATGTAAATCATAATGTCTTTTGTATGAGTTACGGCAGCCACAAACGCCGCGCCTACACTTTGCGGATCGTAAGTCAAGGAACTTTGCACGCCAATTAAAATTCGTTTGGATTTTTCGTCAAATTTCGGCGTCAAGGAAACTTCGGCAACTTTTGAATCTCTTTCATAAGTTACGGCAACCGGTTTATCAGTTTCCAAAATTTTAACCTTGCTTAAAAAATCTTCCCAAGTTGTAACAGTTTCGCCGTTAACTGACAAAATTTTATCGCCGACTTTAAGTCCCGCTTCTTGTGCCGGAAAATTTGCGATGACGCCGCCAAGTACCGGCTCGACTGCAGGCTTAGCTATTCCTATTGTTGCATAAATACCAAAAAATAAAATCACAGGCAAAACAAAATTCATAAATGAACCGGCAAGAATTACAATCATTCTTGATAAAACGGGCTTTTCACAAAAACCGCGCTCTCCCGCCGGATTATCGCTGGGCTCCATTCCCGCAATATCGTTAAAGCCGCCCAATGGAATTGCTCGCAGTGAATACCGTGTTTCGCCGTGTTTTGTTGTCAAAAGTTTTGGACCAAATCCTATTGCAAATTCGTCAACGCGCATTCCCGTAAGTTTTGCCGTGATGAAGTGCCCAAATTCGTGAAACAAAACAAGTAAGCCAAATACAAAAATCGCTGAAATTATAGTTATAATCAAAATTTTTAGCCTCCAAATTTTTAACTGTCAGTAATTTTAAAGCCCCGTACGCGCTCCAGAATCGCCCGTAACGCGCGCTTGAGACCTTGCACGATACTTTATATCAAAAAATTTCTTGAGACGCCTTAAAATCGATTTCCAGCTTTTATTTTTTTCCCTGAAATTGTACCCGCTGTCAACATAAAAATTTTACTAAATTAATAATCAAAAATTTTCCTGTCATTAATTTTAAAGCCTCGTAGACGCTCCAGAATCGCCCGTAACGCGTCGATTGACTCTTACACGATACTTTATATCAAAAAAGTTTGAAACACGCCTTAAAATCGATTTTCGGCTTTTACAGGTACTAGCTTTTATTTTTTTTCCCTGAAATTGTACCCGCTGTCAGCATAAATTGCAAGGCGTCTTCAGCAGGCATATTGACAAAAATAATTTCCTGCCGCCGCACGAATAAATTTGTCCCGCTTGTCATATTTAAACTCCACGGCACAAATACACAAACATAATCGACGCCCAATTTTTCACGAACGGCGGGCGGTACATTCGTCATTAAAAAACCCAACGCCCAACTTTGATGATACGGTACAAGCACAACGTGTTTGAAGGCAGAATTTGAAGTTAGTACCGCCTGCGAAAATTGCTTAACCGAGCTGTAAATAAATTTGACGACGGGAATTTTATCAAGCAAAAGTTCGGCAAGTTCGATAACCTGTTTGGCTAAGTTGTTGCCCGTTACAAAGCCGATTATTAAAATTGAAACGGCGATTGTTACAATTCCGATACCGGGAAAATTGAAATTAATTTCTTCAGCAATAAATTTGCCGAGCTTGCCTTCAGTCAAATCTAAAATCCAAAGTACGATAAAAATTGTAATGGCGGGCGGCACAATGACTATCAGCCCGTCCAAAAAGCATTCTGAAATTTTGGCGGTTAATTTTTTTTCTTTAGTTTTCAGTTTCAAAATTTTCCCACCTCACAAAAAATTTGCAAAAATATATCCCAAAATTGCGCCCAAAATCAAGCCGCAAATTATTTCAAGCCACGTATGCCCCATTCTTTCGCGCAGGACAATTTTATTTTGCAATGAATTTAAAATTTTTGCGTGCGTACCAATTTTTATTCTCAAATTGTGCGCGTCCATTGCGAAAAGCAGCAGCACGCTTAAGCCCAGCGTAAAAGTTGGCGTGAAAAATCCTTCGCTGAAACCGTAAAAAAAAACTGCAGAAGAAATTATAGTTGTATGAGTGCTTGGCAAGCCGCCGTAACCGATTAATTTTTTGCCGTTATCAATTCCAAATTTTAAACTGTTTACCAAAAATTTCAGCGAGCCGGAAATTATCCACGCCACGAAAGGCAGTAAAAAAAATTTCATTAATTATCGCCCAAGCCGAAACTTTGAAGAGCACCGGCAGAATTGCGCCAATCTTTTTTAACTTTAACCCATAAATCAAGAAAAACTTTCGTACCGAGCAACATTTCAATTTCTGGGCGGGCGTTTTGTCCGACGCCTTTTAAAAGTTCGCCGCCTTTGCCGATTAAAATTCCCTTCTGCGAATTTCTTTCAACGTAAATTGTGGCGCGAATATAAGTTAAATCTTTTTTGCGGGCGGTAATTTCTTCAATGTCAACGGCGACTGAATGCGGTACTTCGTCTTCAGTTACGTGCAAAATTTTTTCTCTGATAATTTCAGAAATAATCAAGCGTTCCGGCTGGTCTGTAACCATATCCGCGGGATAATATTTTGGACCTTCCGGCAAAAATTTTTTCGCTTCGTTCAAAAGTTCGTCAACATTTGTACCATCCGCCGCGCTTATCGGTACGGTTGCCGCAAAATTATATCTTTCAGAATACGCGGCGATTAACGGCAAAATTTCTGCGCGAGGGAGCAAGTCAATTTTGTTAATGACAAGGATAACCGGCTGCTGCGTTTCGTTCAAACGTTCCAAAATATATTTTTCGCCGCCGCCGAATTTTTCTGTAGCGTCAATGACAAAAAAAATTGCGTCAACTTCTTTCAAAGTTCCTTCAGCCGCCTTTAACATATATTCGCCGAGTTTAAATTTCGGCTTGTGAATACCCGGCGTATCGAGAAAAATAAATTGCGCGTCATCCTGCGTCAAAATGCACTGAATGCGGCTGCGCGTAGTTTGCGGCTTGTCTGACATAATCGCTATTTTCTGCCCAATGATTTTATTAATCAGCGTCGATTTTCCAACATTCGGACGCCCGATAACTGCGATAAATCCTGATTTGTACAAATTAATCCCTCCCAATTCCCAAATTTTCCATTACAAATTTTTGTTCGGCTTCCATTTCAAGGCGTTCATTTTCTTCAATGTGATCATAGCCCAGCAAATGTAAAAGCCCGTGCACTTCCAAAAAAATTACTTCGCGCAGGTATGAATGACCAAACTCTTCAGCTTGAATTTTGGCGCGTTCCAACGAAATTATTATATCGCCCAAAATTTCAACTTCAGCATTTAAAATTTCCGGCTCTTCACTTTCACGAAAAGCAAAAGACAAAACGTCGGTAGGTCTGTCAATTTGGCGATATTTTTTATTCAGCGCGTGAATATTTTTATCGTCAGTCAAAGTTATGCTAAGTTCGGAATTTTCGCAGCCGTAAAGCTTGCCTACAACGTCAGCCGCGCGTAGAATTTCCGATAAAATTTTTTCGTCAACTTCAATTTCAGAATTTATTATAGTATTCATAAAAACTCCCTACTGCCTCTTGCCTTATGCCTCTTGCCTTACGCCGAAGGCGTCATAAGCCTCAATAATTTTTGAAACAACATCATGACGCACAACGTCAGCAGAATTTAATTCACAAATTCCAATTTCCTTAACGCCGCTTAAAATTTCTACAGCCTCGGCAAGTCCGGAATTTACGCCGCGCGGCAAGTCAATTTGGCTTAAATCGCCCGTAACAGCCATTCTTGAATTAAAGCCAAGCCGCGTCAAAAACATTTTCATTTGGCGGGAAGTTGTATTTTGCGCCTCATCCAAAATTATAAAAGCGTCGCTTAATGTTCGCCCGCGCATATAGGCAAGCGGCGCAATTTCTATCACGCCCTTTGCAAAAAATTTTTGGTACATATCCACGCCCCAAATATCCTGCAGGGCGTCATACAGCGGGCGCAGGTACGGGTCAACTTTTTCTTGCATATCGCCGGGCAAAAATCCCAACTTTTCGCCTGCTTCAACCGCGGGGCGCGTCAAGATAATTTTTTTAACTTCACGAACGCGCAAATAGTACGCCGCCATTGCAACCGC
>JAFSZS010000046.1 GCA_017455645.1 Selenomonadaceae bacterium
TGTAGACAGTGCGACGCTATTATGGACCGATTCGCACGCCGACCTTATTTCGTCATAAGGATTTTTCGTTATTTCTTCCCAAAACACCACCTTTTTACAACTTTTTATAATTTTTCTTAAGCTGTTATCCAGCCTCCTCAAAAAATTTTAACATTAGCCTTGGTAAACAATTTTTAAAAAGTTGTCTTTATTTTCAACGGCAGATTCAATTAAACCTGCGCGACTTAAACCAACAAAAATTGCGGCAGCATTTGCTTGAGTGCTGACAGATTTTACCGGATTGAAAACAATATCTGTAAAGGCGTCGTAGTTCAAAACTTCTTCGGCAAGTTCATTCTGCGCGGCAAGTGCGGTAATGTACAGCCAATTATAAAAAAAGTTTTTCGGCTCAAGTGAAAATTTTTCTTCGCCAAATTGGAAGGCAACAAGTGCGCCGCTTGTTCTAAGCCTGCCGTTAACTTTGGCATATCGCGCAGGTTTGTCAAATAAATCTGCGAAAGGTCCGCCGTTTTCAAAAACTTTGCTGCCTTGGTAGGCACTTTCAAGAAATGCAAAATTATCGCTGTTGGGAATTTTTACCGGCAAATTGAACGCGCTAAGTTGGACGCCGAGCGGATTTTCACTTTTTGTAGAAATTTCAAGTACAGATTTTTCAGGGTACAAATTAAAAAAAGCCGCGTGCAAACTGTTAATACTCAAGCGTTTTTGCTTGTCAGAATGACCTTGATAAAATTTAAAATCTAAGTCGACGCGCTGAAAGTACGGAAATTTTTCAAGCGCAATGTAAACAGGTCTATTAGCCATTTTAAAAATCCTCGTTGTTCATAATTTTTGAATAAATGTAGCCTTCCCTAACGCCGGAATCGCTGTAAATAATTTGGTAACTGCCAAAACGTTTAGCCAAAACATCAGCAATAACAAGCCCCGGCATAAATGTATGCATTCTTTCGGGAACAGTGCGCATTAATAAAACTTTGTCGGGTACAATCAATTCGTGGTCGCGTTGAAAGTGCTGTAAAATATCGTGAATCCTTTTTACGTCCATTCGCATATTTCGGCGCGGCATTCCGTACATTGCATTATAAAGAGCCATTGCGCCCTTGAAAGTGCCGCCAATCCCGCAAATTTGCGCGTGCGAAACATATCTGAAAGCCTCAATCGCGCTGACAGTAGCTTCTGCTTCCGCGTGCATTTCTTCAATTTCTGACGCGCTCGGCAAAATGTGAACGCCTGTATAGCGCGTATGAAAACTCAAAGAGCCAATCGGCAAGCTTACTTTAACTTGAATTTCTTGCTTTTTGAAATATACAATTTCGGTACTGCCGCCTCCAATATCGATTAAAAGCCCGCTGTCATCGGGCAAATCGTGCGTCGCTCCAATAAAATCAAAAGTTGCCTCGTCGTCGCCGCTCATCAAGTGAATATTTGTACCCGTGCGGTAGGAAATTTCTTCAACTGCGTCATAACCGTTAATTGAATTGCGAAGTGCCGCCGTTGTAAAAGCTGTTACTCGATTTATCCCCAATTCGTCCAAAAAAAATCTGTAATCTGAAATAACGTCAACAACTTTATCAATTCCCGCGCGTGTCATGTAGCCGTCTTTTACGTACGACGCAAGCCCGACAGAATTTTTGCGCTTCATCAGCATTTCGACGCGCTCGCCGTCAATTTCGTAAATCGCCATTCTGATTGTATTTGACCCAACGTCAATCATCGCATAAAGCAATTTCCTCACCGCCCTTTTAAATTTTTCTGTTTATTCGGTAAAAGTATTGGTTATTCCTTTTTTAAACGGGAGTGCCGCATTCGCCGCAGAATTTTTTCCCTGCTTCAATGGTTGCGCCGCAATTTCTGCAGATATTTTTTTTGATAGAAACAGCCGCGCCGCAATTTGGGCAGAAATTTTGATTGTTTGAAATTTCCTCGCCGCAATTTGGGCAAATTTTTATTGGACTGCCTTTGGTATTTGCGCAGAAATTTTCTATACACTCAAAAATTTCTGAAGGCAATTTATTTTGTCCGTACGCACCGATAGCCGCCGTTACTGCAAGCGGCGTAAAAAATATAATACCGACAGCCGCCGCGCCAACTTTATCTGCCCATTCGCCCATACCGATATTTACTACAATGTCATTTTTGCCGCTCGGAAGAATCTGCACTTGCAAAGCCTTGCCGAGTCCGGTAAATTTTTTCCACGTTGAAGACTCTTTTGCTTGTACCAAGTAGCCTTCGGGACTTGCAAAGCCTTCTACTGTCAATTCTTTTTCGTCACGCAGAAAACTTTCAACTTTCAGACCGATTAATTCCGCGGTTATCCCGGGTTTTACGTGAAATATTTTTGAATCTGCCATTTATTTTACCTCCAAAATTTTTTAAAATTATAACACAAAAAAAATCCCACTGCTAAGAATGGGATTAATTTTGCTAAGACGAATTTTTATATTAATCGTTGCTTAAATCTTCTTTACCTTTAAGCCAACTCATCATACCGCGGAGTTTTGCGCCTACTTGTTCAATTTGGTGTTCGGCGTGGATTCTGCGTTGTGCCAAGAAGTTTGCACGACCTGCCGCGCGGTTTTCAAGCAACCAATTACGCGCAAATGTGCCGTCTTGAATTTCGGCAAGGACTTTTTACATTGCTTTTCTTACTTCCGGCGTAATGATTTTTGGTCCGCTTGTATAATCGCCGTATTCTGCAGTATCGCTGATGGATTTGCGCATTTTCGCCATACCGCCCTCGTAAACCAAATCTATGATCAATTTCATTTCGTTGCACACTTCAAAGAAGCAAATTTCCGGCTGATATCCTGCCGCAACCAAAGTTTCAAAACCTTGTTGCATAAGATGTGTCACGCCTCCGCAAAGAACCGCTTGCTCGCCGAATAAATCTGTTTCTGTTTCTTCCTTAAAGGTTGTTTGAATGACGCCTGCGCGAGTGCCGCCAATTCCGCGAGCATATGCAAGCGCAATATCAAAAGCGTTACCTGTTGCATCTTGTTCAACTGCGAAAATGTCAGGGACGCCGCTACCTTCAACAAACGTTCTACGAACCAGCGTGCCGGGTCCCTTCGGCGCGATGAGTATAACATCAACTGTTTTTGGCGGAACTATTTGAGCGTAGTGGACGTTAAAGCCGTGCGAAAATCCCAATGCTGCGCCATCTTTCAAATTGGGAGCGATTTCAGTACGATATAAATCGGCTTGGCGTTCGTCAGGTACAAGTACCATAACAATATCAGCCTGTTTTACCGCTTCAGCAACAGTGAAAACTTTAAAGCCGTATTCTTCAGCACGTTTCCAAGAGGGCGAACCCTCATAAAGCCCGATGACAACATTTAAGCCGCTGTCTTTAAGATTTTTTGCTTGCCCCGCTCCTTGAGACCCGTAACCGAGAACAGCTATTGTTTTACCGTTTAAAATATCAAAACGTGCGTCGGCGTCATAATAAACTTTTGCCAAAATATATTACCTCCATAAAATTTTAGTACAAGGTAATATACCACTATTCAGCAATATTTTCAAGAGCTTTTTCAGCTTTAATTTTTGCCCAGCGTGCTTTTTGTGCTAAAGAAATATTTTTGCAGTGTTCTTCAGAAAATGGTGGGCGTTTTTCCCCTTTGTGTTTAGCCCAATATGCTCTTGAGGCAGCAGTAATTTTAGCTAATGATTCGGCAGTATGTTTCTTACCATAAAAAGGATTACCCTCGCCGGAATTAATGACAGACAGGTTTTCACGTGCACTTTCCGAAAGAGCTCTACCTTTGCTAGCTTTTGACAATCTTTCGAGTGTTTCTTGTGAAGGATTTAAAAGACCATCGCCGCCGTCCGTTAAATTATAGCCCTTAGGCGACTTACAATCATAAAAAGCAATCCAGTAAATTTCTCTTTCTCCGAGTTGTTCGACGGGGCATTTTTCAACGACTTCAATTTTGAAATTTTCTTCGCCGTACTTTTTTAAAGCACCGTCAATCCCGCTTGTACTTTTACTGTTACGATGTTTGCTCATACGCCTGCTCAATTTTTGGGTTGTCTGCCCAATATAGATTTTCCCGTTGATAAGATTTGTGTACTTGTAAATCGTGCCCATTTTGACAGATTCTTGACAATCGTTTTGCAAATTGTTAAAATCTTCCATATAAAATTCTCCTTTCGTTGGTGTTTGTATTTCTACACTTACATTTTAACGAAAGGATTTTTCTTTGTCAAGGAAATTGCTTACAATAGATTTTTGCTGTAATATTCACGCTCGCTTTGATAATCAGCAATGATATTTTCGCCGCGTTCAAGTGCAATTTCGCCGGTGCGGATAATTTCCAAGATACCGTAAGGCGCAAGCAAGCGGGTTAAGGCAGTAACTTTTTCATCGCCGCCGGTAATTTCAAAAATCAAATTGGTTGTTTGAACGTCAACAACGTGAGCGCGGAAAAGTTCAGCCATTTTCAAAACGTCAAGGCGGTTATTGTCGTCGGCTTTAACTTTAATCATAGTCATTCCGCGAGTAACTGCGTTTGCCGAGTCGAGGCGTTGCACTGCGCGAACAACGGGCATTTTCTCAAGTTGACGAATCATTTGGTCAATCAAATTTGCGTCGCCGTGGACAACAACAGTAATTCTGGAAAATTCCGGCTTTTCGGTTTCACCAACAGAAAGGCTGTCAATGTTAAATTCCCTGCGGCTGAACATTCCCGCAACGCGCACAAGTACGCCGGGCTGATTTTCTACATAAATTGATAAAACGTGCTTCATTGAAAAAGCTCCTCCAATCTTTTTGGCGAAATTATAATATCTTGAAATTTAAGTTTCAATCAAAAAAATTTTTGCCCAGTGTTCACAGTAAATACCAAAATAAAAAATCACTGTGGTAATATGGTACAAAATTTTTTGGAGGCTTATAACAGCTAAATAAAAGTTGTAAAAAACAATAAAAAATTTTAAATTTTTATAAGGAGGTGAAAACTGTTACAGAAAAGTTTTATGTTGTCATTCTTATAAAACAGCTGTATAATCTTAATGGCTCTTTGAAA
>JAFSZS010000047.1 GCA_017455645.1 Selenomonadaceae bacterium
GTAAAAGCGCGTAGGATTGATTTTAAGGCGTCTTTCAAAATTTTAATGTAAAGTATCGTGCGAAGTGTCAAACGTGCGCCTGCGTGGCTTACAGCGCGCGAGAGAGGCATAATTTTTACCGGTACTTAAAAATCACGCGTCGGAAATTTCGGCTTTAATTCTGAAAAATTTTTTGACTGTAAAAGCGCGTAGGATTGATTTTAAGGCGTCTTTCAAAATTTTAATGTAAAGTATCGTGCGAAGTGCCAAACGTGCGTCTGCGTGGCTTACAGCGCGCGAGAGAGGCATAATTTTTGCCGGTACTCAAATTTTTAATTATCTTTTTGCAAGGCGCAGAATCCCCAATTTTCTTGCGCCGTAAATAATCGACACGATAACCACAATCAAAATTATAACGGCAATGGAATTGCTGACTTCAGTTAAAGCGATTGCACTTAAGCCGAGCATTGCGCTTATCACGTACATTAAAAAAACTGCCTGCCGTTGCGTAAAGCCCAATTTCAAAAGGCGGTGATGCAAGTGTCCTTTATCCGGTTTAAAAATTGGTTGCCCGCCGATGAAACGCCGCAAAATTGCAAAAGTTGTATCCAGAATTGGAATTCCCAACGCCAAAATTGGTACGATTAACGCAATGGTTGCCGCGCTTTTCACTACTCCTATTATCGAAATTGACGCAAGCATAAAGCCCAAAAACAAGCTGCCGCTGTCGCCCATAAATATTCGCGCAGGATTTGTATTGTAAAATAAAAAGCCGAACGCCGCGCCCGCAAGTGCCGCCGTCAAAATTGTTATCAGAAAAAAATTCTGCTCCATTGCAACAAGAAAAATCGTAACCGCCGCAAGCCCGCAAACGCCCGCCGCCAAGCCGTCCAGCCCGTCAATCAAATTTACCGTGTTGGTTAAGCCTACAAGCCAAAAAATCGTCGCCGGTATCGCCAACCATTCCAGATAAATAAAATCGCCGAAAGGATTTGTTACAAAGTCAACGCGCACATTAAAAATAACAACCAAAATTGCCGCGGCGATTATTTGCCCCAAAAGTTTTACCTTCGCCGGCAAATTTTTATAATCGTCAATCAAGCCTACCAAAAACATAAGCGTACCCGAAATTAACAAGCCGCGTATTTCGTAAAGATTTTCTCTGCCCAAATGTGCTATCAGTTCAACCGCAATTAACGATATGAGAAACGCCAAATAAATTCCTACGCCGCCGATTCTCGGTATTGGATAGGTATGAACTTTGCGCGCGTCCGGTTCGTCTACCGCGCCCGTTTTGTTCGCCAAAAAAATTACTGCAGGAGTTAAAATTAAAACTACGCCGATTGATACAAAAAAAGCTAAACTCCATTCCGGCATATTTTTTACGCTCCTTTTTATTTTGTTTCAGTGATTTTTGATTTTATATCAGCCAAAAAAAGTTGTCAACGCGCCGCAATTTTTACTTTGACAGTTGACGAAATGATTTTTAGCGGCTATAATTTCAGTGTAATGATTTTTGAAAACAAAAAAGGCGGTCGATTTTGGAAGCTCGACTCGCCCCTAGATATTTAAGTTCCTAAGGTTGCCGCGATGGTTAGCGGCTTTTTCTATTTCTAGTTAAAGAAGATAGCATAAATGGCAAGCCCGATTTCTGCCGCATGCATAGCAAGGGAGATAATTTCATATTTGGACACGCTTACCACCTCCCCTCTCGGGGAAAGCCGATAATCGACAGCCTTTATGCACGCAGTATAACAAAAAATTTTCAGATTGTAAGGTTGACGAAATGATTTTTTGCGGCTATAATTTCAGCGTAGATGATTTTTGAAAACAAAAAAGGCGGTCGATTTTGACTCGTCGACTCGCCCCTTAATAGATTAAGTGGATTGTTAGGTTTTGCCGCAACGCTAGCGGCTTTTTTCGTCTCTAAAGTTTATTTAAAGAGCGAAATGATGCTGACGATAAGACTTGCGCCGGAAATAGCTAAGCTGATAATCTGGTACTTCGTCATCGACATCACCTCCCCTCGTGGGGGCAAAGCCGATAATCGTCCGCCTATGCAACGCAGTATAACAAAAATTTTCTGCGTTGTAAGGCGGCTTATTTTTTTGCGCAACTATCAAATTTTTTTTAGTTTACAAAAAATACTCTGCAGTTGCAGAATTTTTTTCAGGTTGTTATAATAACCGCCAAATTAATATTCTGATGAGGTGGTAATTTAATGCGCAAAAGGAATATAAAAATTTTTTTTGGTACGGTAATGTTAGCCGGCGCGCTTTTTTGTGCAAACGCCGAAAGTTCACCGGTTACAGAAAACGCCGTCCGAGGGCAAGTTGAACAATCTGCAATTCCAACTGAAGATGAAGTCACGCGCTTTATCGGTACTGTAAAAGTCGGCTATGTAAAAAATACCGGCTTTGTCGAAGAAGACCGCCCCGGGCACAAAATAGGCTACGGTTATGAGTATATGGAATTTTTGTCAAATTACGCGCACTGTAAATTTGAATACGTCGAATTTGAACATTGGCAAGATTTAGTTGAGGCGATAGGGCGCGGCGAAGTTGACGTTGCGCCGGGAATGCCGGGCGATTATCGCCAATTACAAAATACCGTCCGCACTGACCACGTTATCGGGCGTTTTCCAATGGAATTGGTACTTTCAAAAGACGGCGTTAAACCTCAAATGAAACTCGGCAATTTAAATTCAAATTACGCTACGCCCGCGCTCCCGGGAATTGCCCAATCTGAAGGTTTTACTTATGAAATTGTAAATTATTCAACTTTTCCGGAAATGTTTGACGCCTTGACGCGCGGCGATATTGATGCTTATGTTGCGCCAATGGTTACGCCGCACAGCGCAGAAAATGTTCTTGCACTTTTCGACAGGCAAAGTTACCGCCTTTCAGTTCGTGATGACAGACCGGATTTATTAAATCGCTTTAACGTCGCAATGGATCAAATGCTTTTAAATCAGTCTAACATTCGTGACAAACTGAATCAGCGTTATATGCGCGTTGACGGCTTCCCGCTGATTTTGAGTAAAAGCGAAAAAGATTATCTTGCTGAACGTAAAAAACTTCGCACGGCAATTTTCCTGCACCGCCAACCCTACGCTTACACCAACGCTAACGGCGAATTTGTCGGCGTTTTCCCTGACATTTTAAATAAAATCGCGCAGGATTTAAATATTGAAATTGAAATTGTACCAACGGAATCAGTCGCACAAACTGCCGAATTAATCAAAAACGGCGAAATTGATTTTATCGCCGATTCAGTTTGTGATTACAGTTGGGCAGAAAATTTTAATATGATACCTACGCAGTCATACCTTTCAATGGATTATGTACCGGTTACGCGGGACGGCGATTTGGAAAAAGATATTTCAAATTTTACCGTTGCTTGTATTGATGATATGTTTCATACTGAAGCTTTTATCTATCAACTTTACCCCGAAGAAAGGCGCAAAACTGCCTCTTCGCCGGAGTCCGCGCTGGTTGCCGTTGCTGAAGGTCGCGCAGATATTGCCTACATTCGCCGCACGTCTTTAAATTCTGTAGTTGAAAATTCCGGCACATATTTTTTGACGCCTGCAAGTGAATCTGTTTATTCTGAACCGGTAAGTTTCGGCGTGCACAATGACGCAGACCCGCGCCTTTGGCAAATTCTCAATAAATCTATCAGCCACCTTGACGCCGAATGGCTGCGCGACTCAATTAACAAACATCAGCAAATTGAAGTAACAATTACGCCGCAATGGCTTTTATATCATCACCCCTTCAGAGTTTTGGCGTCAATTTTAGTGGTACTTGCGGCAATCGCGGGATTTTTCATGTATCGCAACCGTATGAGAAAAAAGCACGTGGAAATTGTCGAGCATATGGCTTATACGGATTTGAGATACAACTTGCCAAATGTTCCGTGGCTTGAACAAAATGTACCGGTTGAATATGAAACGCTTGAGAGCGATAACCCCGAAGTAAAAACTTTCTTTGTTGTTTTGTCAATGGCAAGCGCGGCAACCGTTGCGAAAGAATACGGGCGCAAAATTATTGACAAGCAATTTATGTCAATGTCAAAAAATCTTGCGAAAGATGAGCCGGTAATTTTCGTTGCCGCGGGTATTGACGTTGAACATTTAATTTGCTTCTGCAAGGCTGAAAGTTTGGAAAGTATCAAGGCTTGGGCTGAAGAGGCTATTCAAAAATACAGCTTTATGGAAACTGCCGACGTTAATTCTAAAATTGTTTTGAATATTAAAGCCGGTATCAGCGCGTATAACAGAATGCTTTATGTACAGCAGGCGATTGACCGCGCAGTTATCGCTTGTCATCAAAAGGGCAGCAACGTTACTGTTTTTGACGAAAAATTGGAAGAACAGCTGAATATGCAGCATACGATTGAAAGTCGAATGGAACAAGCCCTGCGCGACGGCGAATTTCAAGCTTGGTATCAACCGAAATACGATATACGCACTCGCCGAATTGTAGGAGCTGAAGCGTTGGTGCGCTGGATTAGTCCTGAATTGGGATTTATGCCGCCCGGTAAATTTATCCCGCTCTTCGAGCAAAACGGCTTTGTAATTCCTGTTGACCATTACCTTTTAGAAAAAACCTGTCAATTACAACGTGAACGCCTTGACGCCGGAAAAGAAGTTGTACCAATTTCAGTTAATCAATCCCGCTTGCACATGACTGAAGACGGCTACTTGGAAAAAATGAAAGCTGTTGTAGAAAAATATAATCTGCCGCAAGGTTTAATAGAATTGGAAGTAACCGAAACAGTTTTTGGGGATTTCGATTCAAAAAGCGGGCAAGCAAGCGCGGCTGAAATTATCAAGGGCTTGCACGATTTGGGATTTACAATTTCTGTTGACGATTTCGGCAGCGGCTATTCAAGTTATACAATGCTTGGAAATTTGCCGATGGACGTTTTGAAAATCGACCGCTCAATTTTGGTAGGTGCGGACACTTCAACAAGAATGCGCCAAATTTTGGGCAATGTCATTAAGCTCGGCAAGTCTTTAAAAATGAAAGTTATCTGCGAAGGTATAGAAACCGTGGAGCAGGAAAATCTTTTACTGGAGCTCGGCTGTTATTTGGGACAAGGCTTTTTGAATGCTAAACCAATGCCGGTTGCAGATTTTGTGAATTTCTTTGAAAAACGCAATGCCGAAGTTGACGCCGCGGATTCCGGTTTTAAAAATTAATTTTTTAGTTTTATAAATATACTTTCTTTTTTCCGCAAAAAGAAAGCATCAAAGAAAAACTCACCGCCCGCTCGCGCACAATTCCTTTGAGCAAGTGCAAAAGCGGGCGGTATTTTCTCACTATTCCCTATTCCCTAAATTAAGCGTATCCTGTGCATTAAGTGCGGCAGTCATCCATGACCGCCTTTTTTTGTTGCAAAAAAAAACGGGCTTTACCGCCCGCCAAAAAAAATTTTTATTCGTGAATTATGAAACTGTAGCCTGCATCGAAAGATTCGCCGACAGGGATTTTGTTAATGCCTTCCTTTTCCGAAAAATCGCCGGTGAAGTCGTCGTAGTCCGCGTGCCCCAGCCAAGGTTCAATACAAAGTAAGGGCGCGCCGCCTTTTGCCGGAGTCCAAATTCCCATGTAGGGGAAATGCATTGCGCGAATCGTGATTGACTTTGAACTTTTGCGGGAGCAAATGGAAATTTCTTCAGATTTTAAATCGTCAAAAATAAGCGCGTCGCCTTTGAAAAGTTCGTAATTCAAATTTAATTCTTTGCCGTCAAGCGTAGGTACTTTATCATGTGAAAGCGTGCCATCAGCCGTCAATAAAATTCTTGAAGATTTTTCTGCCGCGTCAAATTTCAAGTAGCAGTCGTCAAAATTTTCTCCGTCAACAATCGGGCATTTCAGCGCGGGATGTGCGCCAATGGAAAAGTACATTGTCTTATCGTCAAGGTTCCTTACAGTCCACATAACCTCAACGCGGTTGCCGCGCAGAATGTAGGCAATATCCAACCGGAATTTGTAGGGATAAACTTTCAGCGTTGCCTCGCTCCATTGCAAGCTAAAAGCAACTTCGTCCTTTGCCTCACGAATGCAATTAAATTCTGAAGTGCGAGCGAAGCCGTGTTGCGGCAATTCGTATTCTTTGCCTTCTGCGCGATATTTATTGTTGACAACTTTACCGACGAACGGGAAAAGTACCGGCGCGGTATATTTCCAGTATTGCGGGTTGCCGTCGTGAAGATATTCTGCGCCGTCTTTAACGCCGGTAATTGATTTTAATTCTGCGCCGTGATCTGCAACCGTGATTTTTAAAATGTCGTTTTGCAAGGTATGTAACATTTTTTAGCCCCTCTCAAAAAATTTTAGAAAAAATATTCTTCAAACAAATTTGTAATTCCTGCAACAAAAAAATTTTAATTCGGCAAGCGTTTCACAGAAATTAATTTGTATTCGTAAAAATATTCTTTTTCGTTATTGATATATTTAATGGCAATATCCCAGAGCGGGTCGGTTTTATCGTTTAAATTTTTTGCCAACGCCTTTATTTCTTCCGGAGCATCTTTTATGAAATATTCGCCGGTATAATTTGGATTTGCAATTTTTACCCTTATTCCGCGCAAAACGTATTTAGAACCTTGAATATTTTTTTCGCGCTGTTCCTCAATATCTTTGTGCGCAGTTTGCCACGTAATGGCGCGACAGGCTAAAGTATAATCTGCTTCGGCTTCAAACATTTTTTTTGGCGGATATTTGGGTTTAAGATTTTTGGGAAAAAGTTCACACACAACGCTTTGAAACTCAAGTTCATGGGCGTTATTATAGCGACCAACTTCAAAATCCACAATGTCAATCCATTTATCTTCAGCCGCTCTCAAATATTTTTTCACAAACAATACCGCGTAACTTTCTTCGGTGCGGCAGTAATGCTTGTACTTTTCAACCATAGCTTCAATAAATTCACGTCTAGATTTTTTCATGTTAAAACCTCCAGAAAATTTTTTTATAAAAAAAAACAGCCTTAAAACAGCCCGAAGGCTGAAATAGGCTGAAAAGTAACTTTTCTTCGCTAAGTGTGCCGAAAAACTTGGGATTATATCCACATTCTATTTTCAATATGCTCTATAATATTTTAAAGGTAATTATAAATTTTTCAAATTGCCGCAAAACCCGTTTCAAGGTCTGCAATAATGTCGTCAATATGTTCAGTGCCGATTGAAAGGCGAATAGTTGCGGGCGTATTTTCAGTAAACAATTCTGCGCGAAGAAATAATTTCCTGCAAAAAAATGACAAGCCGAAGTTTTGAAAGTTCAAATTTTAAATAGCAGAAAATCCCAATTCCAAATCTGCAATAATGTCGTCAATGTGTTCAGTGCCGATTGAAAGGCGAATAGTGGCGGGCGTAATTCCGGAGCCGAGCAATTCCTCTTCAGTCATTTGTGAATGAGTGGTTGACGCGGGATGAATTACCAGCGATTTAACGTCTGCAACATTCGCCAAAAGTGAGAAAATTTTCAAGTTGTCGATAAATTTTTTAGCCGCGTCCGCGCCGCCTTTTATTTCAAATGTGAAAATTGAAATGCCGCCTTTGGGGAAATATTTTTGGTAAAGCTTATGGTCGGGGTGATTTTTAATGGCGGGGTGATTAACTTTGTCAACTTTGGGATTTTTTGAAAGGTATTCAACAACTTTCAAGGCGTTTTCAATATGACGTTCGACGCGCAAGGATAAAGTTTCTGCGCCCTGCAAAAGTAAAAATGCATTGAAGGGCGAAATTGCCGCGCCTGTATCGCGCAGGAGAATTGCTCTGATATAAGTTACGAACGCCGCCGCGCCCAACGCTTTATAAAAGCTTACGCCGTGATAACTTGGATTCGGTTCAACAAGCCAAGGGAATTTGCCGGATTTTTCCCAATCAAAATTTCCGCTCTCAACAATAATACCGCCGAGCGTTGTACCGTGCCCGCCGATAAATTTTGTTGCAGAATGAATTACAATATCTGCGCCGTATTCAAACGGGCGAACTTGATAAGGCGTGGCAAAAGTATTGTCGATAACCAGCGGGATATTATGTTTGTGCGCAATGTCGGCAACGGCTTGAATATCAATCAAAGTTGCGTTGGGGTTGCCTACCGATTCAATAAAAATTAACTGCGTATTGGGTTGAATTGCCGCCTCAAAAACTTTGACGCCCTCGGCAGGATTTACAAAAGTTGTTTCAATTCCGTAATCCGGCAAAGTATGTTCAAAAAGGTTGAAAGTGCCGCCGTAAATTGTGGTAGCTGCAACGATATGCTGTCCTTTGTGCGCCAAGGCTTGTACAGCGTAGGTAACAGCCGCCGCGCCGCTTGCCAAGGCTAACGCCGCCGAGCCGCCCTCAAGTGCCGCAATTCTGCGCTCCAAAACATCTTGAGTTGGATTTGTCAAACGCCCGTAAATGTTGCCGGCGTCACGAAGTCCAAAACGGTCTGCCGCGTGGTCGAAATTGTGAAAAACATAGGAAGTTGTTTGATAAATTGGAACTGCGCGAGCGTCAGTCACGGGGTCGGGATTTTCCTGCCCTGCGTGCAACTGCAATGTTTCAAATTTGTACTTGCGATTTTCACTCATTAAAAAAACCTCTTTCTTTGAAAATTACAAGCGCATCTGCAAAAAATTCCCTCGATTAATTTACGTCAAAAATATTTTACTGTACGCTGTGAAGCAAGATTATACTACCGTCAATATTTAACGTCAATTTCTTTTTTGAAGGCGTAATAGTAGCCGACTTTGAAACATTCTGCCAAAAATTTTTTATCTTCATCAGTTGGCGCGGCGGAAATTTTATTGGTTTGCCTCAAGGAATTGTAAAAAGTTTTATCCTGCAGGCAGAATCTTTGTTGGGTGTAAGCAGAATTTTTTGGAGAAATCCCCTTTCCAATGGGGAAAATGTGCTGTTTCCAACTTTTAACCTTGTTAGTATCTTTTTTTACTTTTAGCGAATACCTGTCCAGAAAATAAGCATTGCCCTTGTAGAAGGCGACGAAAATTAAATTTTTATCTTTGGTAATTCGCGCAGGAGAAGACGCGGGCAGATTTTCATTTTTGGCAAGCAAATTTTTTATATTTTGCTCAAAAAGTTCCGCGCTCGTCCAATCGCTGACAGCAATAGGCGTAGTTGTTGAATCTTCTTTATCCGGCTGAATTTTTGGCAAGTCGTAGGCGTGGGCAGTTGCAGTAAAAAAAATAGAGCCTATTATGGCAATGCTTAGGAGAATTTTTTGCAAGTACAAAATTATTCGCTCCTTTTGTACGCCATCGGCTCATAAGTATGAATTGTTTTGGAATCGTCTATATTTTGTGAAATGTTCCAAGCAACAAGCAATTCGGGATTTTCAAAACGGTTGCCTAGGATTTTTATCCCCCAATTATGAATATCGTATAGTGAACGAATTGAATTTTCTCTGCCGTATTTCACAATGAAACAACCGCTCGCAAATTCCACAATTCCAATATTTCCATCGTCAAACGAAATAATATCATCTTCGTAAATTTCTTTACCGCTTTTATCCAAAAGACCGGTAAATTGTCCAATAGTTTCGGCTTCAACGCGATAACCTTCATAGCCGTTTTCATATACAAAAATATGAGCTTGAGGACCGGGGTCGCCATACGTCCCGCGCTTTAAATAAAAACCGTAAATCCAAACGCTGTTGGTTTCGCCGTTGAATATTTGAAAAGTCTTTAAGCCGCGGTACTTAATTTCACGTTCAGCCACAATAAACACCTCCTTTGCAATTTTTCAAGCGAATTTTACAACATAAAGCAAATATTTTCAAGAATTAACTGCGCCGCGTCAAAATCGTTGACAGGTAATTAATTTTTTCGTTTTTATGGGAATTAATATCTGTGATAATTTTTTCGTCTTTGAGCCCGCAACGGCTGACAAGTGCGGCGTTTGACAAAAGATTTTCGGCGTCGAGCATTTCCACAATTTCGCCAAAGTTTTTGTAAAC
>JAFSZS010000048.1 GCA_017455645.1 Selenomonadaceae bacterium
ATTGCAGACCACGCCCGCTCTATGTCAATTATGATTATGGACGGGATTTTGCCTTCAAACGAAGGGCGCGGCTACGTTTTGCGCAGAATTTTAAGGCGTGCAATTCGTCACGGGCGTATGCTTGGAATTAAAGACGCTTTCCTTGAGGACGCGGTTGACGCCGTTGCAAAAATTTATGACGGCGTTGCAGATTTTGAAGAACTCGAAAAAAATATTTCCTATATTAAAAAAGTTATTCGCATTGAAGAAGACAGATTCGCTGCAACCCTCGCGCAGGGAATGGAACTTTTGAGCCGTGAAATTGACGCCGTTAAACAGGCTAAAAAATCTGAACTCGGCGGCGAATTTATTTTCAAACTTTATGATACTTACGGCTTCCCCTTTGAATTGACTGAAGAAATTTTGGCTGAAAATTCTTTGACGCCCGACAAAAAAGGCTTTGAAATTTCAATGGAAAATCAGCGTAAACGCGCCCGCGCCGCTCGTGCCGCTAATGAATGGGCGGCAATTCCCGACCTTTCTTCAATCGACACAAAAACTTTAAAATCTGACAGCGCGGCTACCGAATCAAAAATTGTTGCAATGTGGAAAAACGGTAAACTTGTTGAAGAAATTCAAGACGGCGACGAAGCAGGAATAATTTTACAAGCCACGCCCTTTTATGCTGAAGGCGGCGGGCAAGTCGGCGACGTTGGAGAATTTTTGGGCGAATTTTGCAAAATCAGAATCGACAACGAAAAAAAACTTCCCGACGGTACAATTTATCATGAGGCTTACGTTGAGGAAGGGCAAATTAAACGCGGCGAAACTGTAAAAATTATCGTTGACGCAGATAAAAAACTTTCTTCAGCCCGCAACCATACTGCAACACATTTACTGCAAGCCGCCCTTAGAAAAATTGTTGGTGAACAAGTTCATCAAGCCGGCTCCCTTGTTACGCCCGAAAGATTGCGCTTTGACTTTTCCAACTTTGAACCGGTAACCGCGCAACAAATTTCAGCCGTTGAAGAAATGGTTAATGAAGAAATTTTAAAAGCGGTTGACGTTGATATTCAGCAAATGAAAATTGACGACGCAAAAAAATTAGGCGCAATGGCTTTATTCGGCGAAAAGTACGGCGATGTTGTAAGAGTTGTTACAGTTCCAAATTTCAGCTGCGAACTTTGCGGCGGCTCTCACGTTGAAAACGTCGGGCAAATCGGCAGATTTAAAATTGTCAGTGAAAGTGGCGTTGCCGCGGGCGTTCGCAGAATTGAGGCAATAACGGGACGCGCCGCAATTCTTGACGCAAATAAACAAAATCAAATTTTAAATTCAGTTTCAACATTGTTAAAAGTTCGTGCTGAAGATTTAACGGCGCAGGTTGAAAAAATCCTTGCTGAAGATAAGACGCTGAAAAAGCAAATTGAACAAGTTCACGCAATGAAAGAAAAAGCCGAGGCGCAAAAACTTTTGATGGCGGCTAATGAAATTGGCAAGATTAAATATTTATCCGGCGTCGCGCAGGCTGAAAATATGGATAAACTGCGCGAAATTGCAGATTTTCTTGTTGATAAAGTTGATACCGGCGTTGCAGTTTTGGCGGCGGTAAATGACGGCAAAGTTAATCTTGTAGTTAAAGCTGACAAAAAAGCGGTTGCGCTCGGAGTTCACGCCGGTAAAATCGTCAAGGAAATTTCAAAACTTATCGGCGGCGGCGGCGGCGGGCGTCCGGATATGGCGCAGGCAGGCGGCAAAAATCCTGACGGCTTGCCCAAAATGTTTGAAACAGCTGAAAGTTTAATCAGGGGTATAGGAGAATAGAGATTAGAAAAAACTATTCCCTATTCCCTACCCACTATTCCCTAAATTTCGACGAAGGAGAAATTTTTATGTTTAAATCAATGGTAGACACGGCGGCCAAAAAGCTCGGCGGCGTTGCTGAAAAACTCGATGACGCCGTTGAAAAAGCCAAAGAAAAAAAAAGACGAAATTAAAGAATCTGTCGAAGAAAAAATCGACGACGCCAAAGAAAAAGTTGTTGAAACCAAAGACAATATCAAAGAATCCGTCGAAGAAAAAGTTGACGACGCCAAAGAAAGAGTTACCGCGGCAAAAGACGATTTGAAAGACGCAAAAAAAACAATGAAAGAAGTTGCAGATTCCGCAGTTGAAAAAGCCAAAGACGCCAAATTTGAAGCTGAAATGGCTGTCAAAGGCGCAATTCGCAACCACCTTAAAGAAACTACAAAACAAATTCAAAAGGCTGAAGGCAAGTTAGACTGAAATTAAAAATGCTTAAGCGGCGGTTAAATCTGCGCGAAAAATATTGACGAAAAAAAAGTTACTTTGTATTATTTGCAAGGTGACTTTTTTTGATTGGAGGGGGTTTTAATGTTAAAAGACAATTTTAAATTTTTTTCTGAAACCTACGCGGCGCACAAAAAAATTGTAGCGTTTGTAATTTTGGGCTCGCTTGCAGGCGCGGGAATTGAATTAATTTCGCCAATGATGATTCGCTACATTATGGACGAACTTTTGCCCAATGGAATTTCTGTAAATATGGCGATAATTGCCGGCGGCTTGTTCCTGATTTACGCGGCAAATTATTTTTTGAATTTTAAAGTTGAATGCCTCGGGCGCGGGATGGGCGCAAAAATTGAATTTACAATGCGTGAAAAACTTTTCCGCCACTTGCTAAGAATGGGCTATTCATTTTACGATAACGCAAAAAGCGGGCAACTTTTATCAAGACTCGTCAACGATATTTCGGAAGTCGGCAATTTAATGTTCGCAATTCCACATTTGCTGGTAACTTGCGTGGTTACAATGCTGGGCTCCACAATTTTACTTTTCTACTTGAATTGGCAACTTGCAACGCTTGTAACAATCCTGCTGATTCTCAAAACTTTTCAAACTGCAAAAATGAACGCCGATATGAAAAAAATGTTCATGGAGGCAAGAGAAAGTACCGGCGATTTAAGCGGGCAAATTTCAGAAAGTTTGCAGGGGATTAGACTTGTAAAAATTTTCAACAATGAAGAAAAAGAACTTCAAAAAATGTTGCAAGTCGGCGAAAATCTTTTATCAGTGCAAAAAAAATCTTTCAGCACAGTTGGCAAACTTCACGGCGGCGTTGATTTCTTTTCAAACTTAATGAACTTGACAATTACAATTTTGGGCAGCGTTTTAATCAGCTTAAACTTAATGACGATTAGCGATTTGGTCGCCTTCCTGCTTTATATGATGGCTTGCATGCGCCCCGTATTTCAGCTGATGATGCTTACTGAAGTTTATCAACGCGGAATGGCGGGCGTGCAACGTTACAAAGAATTAATGGATTTGCCGGAGTCCGGCGAATTGTCGGCTGAAAGAATTTCAAAACTTGAAAATGTTGACGAACAAGCTATTGAATTTTCGCACGTCAATTTTGCCTATGAAAACGGCTTAACAATTTTTAACGATTTTAATTTGAGCATTGCGGCGGGGGAACATATCGGGATTGTCGGAATGACGGGCGGCGGCAAAACTACCCTTTGCGAATTGCTTTTGGGTATGTACGATTTAAACGGCGGCAAAATTTCAATTAACGGCAAAGATATTAAAACTGTTACAACCGAGAGCTTACGCCGTGAAATTGGTATGATTCAGCAAGATACATTTTTATTTTCTGCAACTGTCAAAGAAAATATTGCTTACGGTCGCGCAGATGCAACTGACGAAGAAATTATTGAGGCGGCGAAACTTGCAGAAGCGCACGAATTTATTTCAGCACTGCCCAACGGTTACGATACTTTCATTGGAGAGCGCGGCGTCAAACTTTCCGGCGGACAAAAACAACGCTTGGCTATTGCAAGAATGTTTTTGCGCAACCCCAAAATTTTAATCCTTGACGAAGCAACCAGCGCGCTTGATAACGAAACTGAACGCCAAATTCAAAAAGCTATGCAAAAACTTTCAGAAAACCGCACAACAATTACCGTGGCTCACAGATTGGCAACCGTGCGCAATTCAAACAGAATTTTAGTTTTGGAACACGGCGAAATTACAGAGGAAGGCACTCACGAAAATTTAATTGCAAAGCGCGGCGTCTATTACAATCTTTCGCAAAATATGGCCGCTTAAAATTAGGGAATAGGGAGTAGGGATTAGGGAATAGAAAATTTTTTTTGACGCTTGAAAATTTCAACAGATATGTTATTATTCAGCACAGATTTATAAAATTTTGTTTGAAGATTGAAAGGAGCGTTTATTTGATGTTTGGAATAATTGTTGGAACTCACGGCGAATTTGCAAACGGTATTCTTGAATCTGCCCAAATGATTCTCGGCGAAGACTTGGTTAAAAGCGGCGTTCGCGCAGTCATTTTGAAACGTGGCGAAGGTCCCGAAAATGTCATTGAAAAGTACAACGCGGCGATTAAAGATTTAGGCAGCCCCGAACGTGTTTTATTTTTAAACGATCTGCGCGGCGGCACTCCTTACAACGCGGCAAGTACTTTGGCGGTTGGCGATGAACATTACGGCATTGTTGCGGGCGTCAATTTCCCAATGCTTATCGCGATGATTCAGGAACAAATGACTGACGACGGCTCGGAAACAATTAAAGAACTTATGGAAAAAGCCGTTGAAGCCGGCAAAGAGGGCGTTATTCCTACAAGTTACGAAGATTTAAATGCACCTGCCGAAGATGAAGACGATTTATAATATTTTTTTCTGACACTAAAAAAAGCGGTTGCTCCCAAATTTGAGAGTAGCCGCCTTTTTATTTGGAAAATTTTTTAAAAATTAATTATCAGATTCAAGCAAACCGTAAGCTCCGTCGTTGCGCTTGTAGACTACGCAGAAATTTTCAGTTTGTGCATCACGAAATACAAAAAAGCTGTGATTCAAAAGATTCATCTGCATAATTGCTTCTTGTACGTCCATTGGCTTAACGACAAAGCGTTTGGTTTTTACAACGGGATATTCTTCAGTTTCTTCTTCCTGCTGTTCGTTGCGAATTTTTTGCTCTTCGGCGATAATTTCAGATTTAAAGCCGCCGCCACGAAAACGACGTTCAAGCTTAGTTTTTTGCTTGCGAATTTGACGCTCCAATTTTTCAACAACTAAATCGATTGAAGAATACATGTCTGCAGTAGATTCTTGTCCCCGCAGTACAAGCCCGCCGCGCGGAAGTTCAGCCGTTACTTCGACAATGTGGCGTCCTTTTTCGACTGCAAGCAATACTGAAACTTCTTCGATATTTTCAAAGTAGCGGGTAATTTTGCCGACGCGCTTTTCTACGTATTCGCGCAGGGTTGGCGTAACTTCGACGTTTTTGCCTCTTATGTTGAATGTTGCCATAATTTTTTTCCCCTTTCGTATTTCGATTTTATTTTAAGTTTCAGGCTTAGAAAAATCTATTCCCTACTCCCTCCTCCCTATTCCCTATTCCCTACTCCCTATTCCCTATTCCCTAATTAAGCTCTTTCAATATAATTGCCGGTACGGGTATCAATTCTCAAAACGTCGCCTTCATTAATGAAAAGCGGCACGCGCACAACGTAACCTGTTTCAAGCGTTGCGTTTTTGGTTGCGCCGGTAGCAGTGTTGCCTTTTACGGCGGGTTCACATTCTGTAACTTTCAATTCAACAGAATTTGGAAGATTAACGCCAATGATACGCCCCTTGAAAGTTTGCAGGTTGACTTCCATATTTTCCATTAAATAATTAAGCGCGTCGCCGAGTTGCTCTTTGGTAAGTTCCATTTGCTCATAAGTTTCAGTATCCATAAAAGTATACGCGCCGTCAGTTTCGTAAAGGTACTGCATGTGGCGAGTATCGAGGCGGGCGGGCGGCATTTTTTCATTTGGGTTGAAAGTGCGCTCCACAACCGCGCCTGTTTCAACATTTTTAATTTTTGTGCGGACGAACGCCGCGCCTTTACCGGGTTTTACGTGCTGAAATTCGACAACTTGCCAAGCGTTGCCGTCAATTTCAATCGTTAAACCTGTTCTAAAATCGGTACTTGAAATCACTAAAATCATTCCTCCAAAATTTTTCTACATTTTATAATAAATATTTGTATCAAGCAAATTTTCAGTTTTTGCAAGAATCGTGCTTGCGCCAATATGATCAACAACATTTGTAGTTGTGCTTATTCTGTCTTCAATGGGACTTATTCCAAAAATAATTGTGGTTGCTTCAGTCGGCACTCCAAACATTCCGATAATCGCTACCAGTAAAACTACAGGTCCGCCAGGAATTCCCGGCGAACTTACTGCAACGGTAAAAATTGAAATCAACAAGGTAATAATTACCGCGCTGTCAATTTCCACGCCGTACATTTTCAAAAACATTATACACATCAACGAATAAGAAACTGCCGTGCCGTCATTGCTTATTGTTGCACCTATTGGAATTGAAAACGAAGAAATTTTTGGCGAAATTCCAATTTGTTCCGTGCAAAATTTCATAGTAAACGGCATTGTAACATTTGAGGAACTTGTTGCAAACGGGATTGTTACAAATTGCGGCAATTTTTTTAGCAGCGGAATTGGCGAAATTTTACCGAACATCAGCAACATTGAAGAATAAATGCAAACCATCAGAAAATTTCCAACTAAGAAACAAGCCAAAAGTTTGACAAGTAAAATTATTGAATCCACTTCCAAATTTATGACAAGCTCTGCCATTACGAAAAATATTACGATTGGGATAAACGCCGCAATAGCCGTTATCAGCGTCAAACAAAAAGTATTTGCCTCTTTTGCGAAGTCGTTTAACATTCTTACTTTATCGCCGAGTTTGTTAATGCACAAGCCGAAAATTACGGCAACGGAAATAATTTGTAAAAGTCCTCTGTTAATTACGGGCGTTATTAAATCTTTTGGAATTATATTGACGATTGACGACAGCAGAGAAAGTTTTTCTGCAGACGCCGTGCCGTCAACAATTCCTAATTGAGGGACGCCGCTTGCAAATGCAAAGTGCGCCAATGTCAAGCCTACACAAATTGCAATAATCGTTGTTAAAGAATACAAGCCAATTAATTTGCCGCCGATTCTGCCGATACTTGCCGAATTTGTTAAGCCGGTAATTCCGCTGATTATACTGAAGAAAACCACCGGCGCAATCATCATATTCAGCGCGTTCATAAACATTGTATTGACAGAGCCGCCGATTGTTTCGGTAAAAATTGAAATTACTTCGGGATTTGCGGAAAATTTTAAGACTAAGCCGAAAACAATTCCGGCAACCATTCCAAAAAGCGTGTAATTCAGTTGCTTGTTTGTATTTTCGTGAACTTGAATAAAAACTAAATTGGTATTGCCCTTACGGGTGTAACTCATTTTGTTAGCGTTGGATTTTAAAATTATCGTACGAAAATAATCTTCGTCTTCTTCGTCAAAATCAGTTGCAGAAATCAGCGGGTTATATTCTTCGCCGGTACTTTCCAGCGTTAAGGTTAAATCGCCGAAACGTTGGGAAATTGTGACCTCGACACTTGCAACCTTGCCGATATTGATCATTCGCATAAAAGTTTCTTCAAGCAACAGTTGCGCGTTCATTGATTCTTTTTTGGTTGCCTTAGTTCTTGAAAGTTCGGCGTCAATTTGTGCAACAATTTCTGAAAAATTTTCTAAAGTCAGATAAAATTTTTGACTGTTAAACAATCTTTCACCTCAAAATTTTCCTTAAGCATTTTAAAACGCTTTTAAGGCGTCTAGCAAGCCCGTAGCGCGTTGTTTGACTGTCTCCCTATAAAATATATCTAAAAAAGTTCAACCCCGCTTAAAATCAATCCTACGCGTTTCAGAGCTCGATTAAATTTTTGGGACTTTTCGTCAAAGTTTCCGGCGCGCCGTCTGTAACCAAAACTGTATCTTCAATTCGCAAACCGCCCACATTTTCAATATAAACGCCCGGCTCATCGGTAACAATCATATTCGGCTGAAGACTTCCGCACTTGCTTAATTTGCTAAGGCGCGGTTCTTCGTGAATTTCAATCCCGACGCCGTGACCCAATCCGTGATTAAAATATTTTTCCAATCCTGCGCGAGTAAGATTTTCACGAACGGCGGCATCAACCACTTTACCGCTTACGCCCTTTTTGATAAATTTCAAGCCGCAAAGTTGCGCGTCCAAAACGGCGTTGTAAAGTTTTTTCTGCTTGTCGGTAGCACGTCCAACAAAAATTGTGCGCGTCATATCTGAACAGTAGCCGCTGAAAATTGCGCCAAAATCCATTGTAACAAATTCGCCGCTCAAAATTTGCTTATCGCTTGCCACGCCGTGCGGCAAACTGCCACGAATTCCTGAAGCAACAATCGTATCGAAAGAATTTTTTTCTGCGCCAAATTTTTTCATAAGGTATTCAAGCTCGGCGGCAACTTCAATTTCTGTAACATTCGGCTTGATAAAGTTCAAAATTTCGGCAAACGCTTTATCGCCAATTTCACAAGCCCTGCGAATTTTGGAAATTTCCGCCGCGTCTTTAATCTGCCTCAATGAATCAATTTCTATAGATTTTAATTCGACGCCGGGCAAATTTTCTCTCAAGTTGTTATATTCGTCAAAAGTCAACACTCTACCTTCAAAGCCGAATTTTTTTGCGCCGCAACTTTTTATTTCTTCGATTAACTTTTTGAAAAGCCCTTCATCTTGCTTGACAATTTCAAAATTTTTAGTTTGCAGTCTTGCCTGTTCGGTGTAGCGTGAATCAGTTATCAGCCTGCAAAAATTTTTGCCGATTAATAAAATTGTGCTGTCGCCGCGAAAGTTGCTGAAGTAAAAAACATTCGCCGGTTTATAAATTATTACCGCGTCAATTTCTTCTGCCGAAATTTTTTTGTACAAATTTTGAAGTCTCATATTAACTCCTGCGCAATTTGCGAACTGCAATTTCCAACGCGGCAAGGTAACTGTCAACGCCGAAGCCGCAAATTTGCCCCATTACAACCGGCGCAATTACCGATTTATGGCGGAACTCCTCGCGCTTGTGAATATTCGACAAATGAATTTCAATTACCGGTACAGGAATTGCCGCAATAGCGTCGCGCAGGGCAATACTGTAATGTGTCAACGCCGCCGCATTCAGTAAAATAAAATCGTAACGCCCGCGCGCTTTTTGTATCGCCTCGACCAATTCGCCCTCAAAATTCGACTGCAAAAAATTTATTTCGTCAACTTCCAATTCTTTTGCCCGCGTTTTCAAAATTTCGTTTATATCGTTAAGTGTCAAGCTGCCGTAAATTTCCGGCTCGCGCGTCCCCAACAAATTTAAATTCGGTCCGTGCAATACCAAAATTCTTTTTGTGTTTATCCCGTTAATATTTAATTCCAAATTTGTTTTCCCCCTCGACAATCTGTAAATCGTAACTTTTCAGCTGTACAACTTTTGAAAAGCCGTTGCCTTTTTTCAGCCGCTCGGTCAATTCTTCGATAACTTGCGGGGTACTTTGAACTTCCATTGTAACAGTGCCGTCTTTGAGATTCATAACCCAGCCGGTAATTCCAAGGGCGCGCGCCTCTTGCCTTACAAAATATCTGAAACCGACGCCTTGAACTTTGCCGGAAACTGTAATTGATTTGCGGACGGCTTTTGAAGTATCAACCGGCGTTACCAAATCTTCATCAGCATTGCTGCCGAAAAATTGTCTTAGAAAATCTTTCATATTATCACCTCATTAAAGAAAAATTTTCAACCTTTTGAGTTACGGGAATTTTTACAATCTGTTGGGCGTGCGGCGCGGATAAAATTTTTTCGCCCTCTTCATTGTACATTTCAGAAATTTTTTGCCCAAATGTTTTACCGCGCGGTTGAAAAAATTCTACAGCTTGATTCACTTCAAATTTGCCGCGCTGCTCAATCGTTGCAACCATTTTTTCTGCGTCAAAATCCCTTACAATTCCCAAAAAATTGCTTGAACGTTTCGGCTTTGAAGTATCATAAATTTCAGTCGGTGCGCCGTCGCTGATAAAAAATCCCGAAGTGTAGGGGCGATGTGCAACTTTGTCCAATTCCTCAAGCCAATCTGCGCGAATTGTAAAATTTTGGGGATTGTCAAAATAAGCGTCAATCGCCTGTCTGTAAACTTTGACGACGCCCGCCACATAATTAACGCTCTTCATACGCCCTTCAATTTTCAAAGACGCAACGCCGCTTTCAATCACTTTATCAAGGTAAGGCAACAAACATAAATCTTTCGAGTTCATAATGTACGCGCCGCGGCTGTCTTCGTCAACTTCAAAAAATTCATTGGGGCGTTTTTCTTCCAACAAAGAATATTTCCAGCGGCAAGAATGAGTACACGCGCCCTTGTTGCCGTCGCGCCCTGTCAAATAGTGCGAAAGATAACACCTGCCGGAATATGAAATACACATTGCGCCATGCACAAAAATTTCAAGTTCAGCCGCGCAATTCTTTTTAATTTCCAAAATTTCCTCAAGCGTCAATTCACGCGCCAAAACAATTCGACTTGCACCCATTTCGTGAAAAAAATTCGCCGTGCGATAATTTGTAACATTTGCTTGAGTGCTGACGTGCAACTGTAAATTTTTAGTCAAACTTTTTGCCAAACTGAAAATTCCCAAATCCGAAATTAAAACCGCGTCAACGCCCGCGCCGTCCAGAAATGTAAAATATTTTGCAAGCTCTTCAATGTCAGCATTATGTGCAAAAACATTTGTAGCCACGTAAATTTTTTTGCCGAGCTTGTGAGTAAATTCAACCGCCTTTAAAATTTCGTCTTCAGTAAAATTATCGCCGTAAGCCCGCAAGCTGAAATTTTTCCCGCCAATATAAACCGCGTCCGCGCCGTAAATCAAAGCCGCCTGCAACTTTTCAAAATTCCCCGCCGGTGCCAAAAGTTCCATCAAAAAAAATTCCCTCATTTCAACGATACTGATTAACCAAATTCAAATGCTCCTCGTAGCTGTAAGAATAATGATTGTGCCCTTCCCTGTCAGCCACGAAATACAAATAATCTGTATCTGCCGGATAAAGTACAGCCTCAATCGCCGCAGTTCCGGGATTTGCTACAGGTCCCGGCGGCAAGCCCGCGTTTTGGTAGGAATTATAGGGCGATTCAATTTTTGTATCTTCAATAGAAACATCTTCCTTGGGCGCGTCCATTAAATATTGAAGCGTTGCATCAGATTGCAACGGCATTTCCATTTTCAAACGTTTTAAAAAAATCTGAGCGACAACCGGTCTGTCTTCATCGTATCGAACTTCCTTTTCAACAAGCGAGGCAAGCGTTACCAAGTCATAAATCGACAAATTCAATTCCCTTGCACGCGCCCGCATTTCGTCAGTTAATCGCCTGTCAAATTCATCTGCCATAGTTTTTAAAATCTCTTCAACGGCGTAATCACTTTCAACTGAATAAGTTTCAGGAAATAAAAAACCCTCCGCCTTGTAGTGAACTTCATTTTGAGTTTTCATATAATCGAACGGCGAAAAATTCGTAGCCGCCCGCAAAAAATCTTCCTTGTCAACCAAATTTAAATCGTAAAGTCGCTCGGCAATTTCTTTTACGGTAAAACCTTCGGGGATTGTGAAACGTACCAGTTGCTTTGCGCCGCTTAAAATTTTCTCAAAAACATCTTCATCTGTCATACCCGCGCTAAATGTGTAAGTGCCGGGTTTCATTTTGCCGTCGTAGCCGCGCACTCTGGAAATAAATCTGAATTTTAAACTGCTGGAAATGACGCCCTTATTTGCAAGTTGGTCGGCAATTTCGGCGGTTGTCATTCCCGCTGTAACTTTTACGATTATTCGGTTATCTGAATCGCCCTGCGCAGAATTTTTTATAGGTTGAGGATCTGCGAAAATTAAAACCATTGCAATTACAAAAATACAAAAAAATACCGCCGCCGCCACTGAAATAATATATTTGGGCGAAAGTTCGGCGAACATTTCTTTTACAGCTACGAACGGCGATAAAATTTTTTCTGTCAAATTAAATTTTTTTATTGGAACGGGTTCAGATTTTTTTTCGGATTCAGCGGCAGAATTTTTATCGTCGTCAACCTTTTCGACTTTCATTAATCTTCGTCCGCTTCATACATTAATTTTTCGTAAGCCTTTTGTACCGCCTCAAATTCTTCATCTGTCGGCTCGATATATTCTTCTTCGCCGTCGTCATTCAAAATAATTTTGGCAATAATAACATCGTCATCGCCGCATTCGCAATTTCCGTCGCCGCAATGACAATGGTGCTCGTGCTCTTCGTCTTCTTCGTGAACTTCAACCAAAATTGCAAAGCGGTCTTCGCCCACGGGGATTATCAATTCTTCAGAATAGTAATAAACGTTGCCTTCGTCGTCAGTCATTTCTACCAAAATTTCTTCGTCGTCAAAAAATTCTTCCTGTTGATCTTTAGCCATTGAAATACTCTCCTTTTGATTTGAATCAAGCCAGCCCTGCAGAATGTAAACTGCCGCCATCTTGTCAATAACTTTTTTACGTTTGGCGCGGCTAACGTCTGCCGCAATTAAAGATTTTTCCGCGGCAACAGTTGAAAGTCTTTCGTCCCAAAAAACTTGCTTGACATTTGGAAAAGCCTTTGAAATTTTTTCAGCGAAATTTTTTACAAGTTCGCATCTTTCGCCTTCCGTGCCGTTCATATTTTTGGGATAACCGATAACTAAAATTTCGGCGTCGTACTGTTTGATAATTTCGCCGAGTTGCCGTAAATCTTCTTTGTTTGAAGTGCGCTTGATTGTTTTGACGCCCTGCGCAGTTAAATTTAATAAATCGCTTGCAGCAATTCCAATAGTTTTATCGCCAATATCGAGTGCCAAACTTCTCAAGATTTTTTCTCCAATTTTTCAAGATAAGTTCTAACCAATTCTTCCAAAAGTTCGTCGCGTTCAACCTTGCGAATTTTACTGCGCGCGTCCAAATGACTTGTAATGTACGCGGGGTCGCCGCTCAAAAGGTAACCAACAAGTTGATGAACGGGATTGTAGCCTTTTTCAGTCATGGCTTGGTACGCATTTTTTATTACTTTTTCTGCGCGGTTTTCCTCAACGCCAAAACTAAATAACATTGTTTCGTCGCTAACCATAGAAATTTCTCCTTTCAGTCGAAATTTAGGGTTCCAGGGGTAAAGGGAAATAGGGAAAAATTTTCCTAATCACTATATCCCTAGTCCCCTATATCCCTAATTAAAAATTCAGCAATTTGCAGAGCGTTTAACGCCGCGCCTTTTCTGATTTGGTCGCCGCATACCCAGAAATTTAAACCGTGTTCAACTGAAAAATCTTTGCGAATACGCCCAACTTCAACATCGTCTTTGCCGGAAGTTTCCAAAGGTTGCGGGTAAATCATTTCTGCAGGATTATCTTTGACAATTACGCCGCTAAATTTTTCCAACGCCGCTCGCGCAGATTCAACTGAAACTTCGTCATAAAATTCAACGTTGACTGATTCGGCGTGACTGCGATAAACCGGCACGCGCACAGTTGTTGCCGTAATTTTAATTTCGTCGTCTTCCATAATTTTGCGCGTTTCGTCAATCATTTTCATTTCTTCTTTGGTGTACAGATTATCCATAAAAATATCAATCTGCGGCAAAAGATTTGAGGCAATTTGATAATGTTTATCCAGCGAGGCAACCGGTAAAACTTTTGGCACAATTTCTGTACCGTTGGCAAGCGCGTCAAGTTGCGTTTTCAATTCGTCCATACCTTCACGCCCCGCGCCGGAAACTGCTTGATAAGTTGAAACGACAATTCGCTTAATTTTTGAAATATCATACAGCGGTTTCAACGCCATAACCATTATAATTGTTGAGCAGTTGGGATTTGCGATAATTCCTTTGTGGCGTTTAATCGCTTGCGGGTTGACTTCAGGAACAACCAGCGGAACTTCGGGATCCATTCTGAAAGTACTGGAATTGTCGATACAAATTGCGCCTGCCTTGACTGCCGCGGGAGCGAAAACTTTGCTTGCCTTGCCGCCGGCGAAAAGTGCAATGTCAACGCCTTCAAAAGAATTTTCGGTTGTTTCTTCAACGGTGTATTCTTTGCCCATAAAATTAATTTTTTTACCGGCACTGCGCGAAGACGCAAGCATTTTTAAATTTGCAAATGGAAAATTTCTTTCTTCAATAAGTTTTAAAAATTCTTGTCCGACTGCGCCGGTTACTCCGACAATCGCCAGATTTATTTTCTTCATTCAGTTTGCCTCCAAATTAATCTAAAATTTTATCAAGTCCAACAGTTAAACCTTTCAAACTGCGCACTTTTTTACAAGCCAAAATCACGCCGGGCATAAAAGAATCACGCCCTGTTGAATCGTGACGAATTGTCAAAGTTTGTCCGAGCCCGCCAAAAATAACTTCTTGATGAGCAACATAACCCGGCAACCTTACGCTGTGAATTCTTATCCCGTAAAAATCTGCGCCGCGTACGTGTTCGAGTCTTTCTTTTTCGTCGGGGTGTCCTTGCTTATGAGGCGTGCGAACTTCAGAAATCATTTTGGCGGTAAGTTCGGCAGTGCCGCTCGGCGCGTCAAGTTTTTTATCGTGGTGCAGTTCGATAATTTCAACTTCCGGCATGTACTTTGCAACTTTTTGAGAAAGTAACATCATAAGTACCGCGCCAATAGCAAAATTCGGCGCAATAAAAACCGGCGTATCAAATTTTTCTGCCGCCGCGCTAATTTCTTCTTTCTGCTCGTCAGTTAAACCGGTTGTACCGACTACCGGCGAAACTTTGTTTTCAATCGCCGTCATTACATTTTCAAAAACCACGTCAGGGCGCGTAAAGTCTACCATAACTTCAGGCTGATATTTTTTTAACGCCGCGGCTAAATCTGTTTCGACTTTGACGCCTTCAACTTCGCCTTCAAAAATATCTGTTGCGCCGACAAGTTCCAATTCGCTGTCAGATTTTACTGCTGAAATAACCGTGCGCCCCATTCTGCCGAGTGCGCCGTTTACCAATACTTTTATCAAAATCCCGCCTCCAACTATAAAAAAATTACAAGTAATTCTATCTTATGCAATTCGCCGCGTCAACTTTTAATCAGGCAAAATAATTTCCAAGTTTAAATCCTGCGCGATTTTCAAAATACCTGCCGCCGGTTTATTTTCAGTGATAATCCCGCGCACATTTTCAAGCGTTGAAAAAATATATCTTGCCTCGACGCCGAATTTTCCGGACTCGGCGATTATGTAAGAATTTTTGCTGATACTTAAAATTTTCGCCTTGTGCAAGCCGCTGTTTACGTCATTGGTTGAAAGTGAATTTTTGGCAACGTCAACGCCCACAACTCCGACAAATGCAATATCCGGGCGAAATTTTGACATAAATTCAAGGTAAAGCCCGTCAATAAAACCGTCGCGGCTCTTATTAATTTGCCCGCCCGCAAAAATAATATTTATGTGAGGGTTGCGCGCCAACATTACAAGTACGTCAACCATATTTGTAATAATTTTGTAGGGGGATTCTTTTTTCTCCAAAATTTGGGCAATGGCAATGCTGATTGTTGAGGCGTCCAGAAAAACTAAATCATTTGGCGAAATAATTTTAACAGCGGCGGCGGCGATTTTTCTTTTGGCTTCAACGTCGCTGATTCGGCGTTTATTTGCCTCTGTAATTTGTAATTTTTCTTTAATCGGAACTGCGCCGCCGTAAGTTCGTTTCAGCTGCCCGTCAGTTTCAAGTGCGGTTAAATCTTTTCTGATTGAATCTTCAGTAACGTTAAACATTTCGGCTAATTCCTTAACCAAAACTTTTCCGTTGGCATTTAAAAGTTCCAAAATTTTAGCCTGTCTCTCTTCCAGAAACATCTAATCCCTCCAAAAAAAAATTCCCCCGGAGGGGAGTAACTTTGTTTTTTATGTTCCATTTTTCTTAATTTCTTCATTTCTGCAAAGAAATTATTCTGCGAAAATCTGAAAAATCCTATGCAGATAACTTTACTTTTCAAAAAAAATTTTCAACCCGCCTTGAAAAAATTTTGTGCAAAAAAAAATGGTGACGCTAGCGGGATTTGAACCCACGAACCCGCCGTGAAAGGGCGGTGTCTTAACCACTTGACGATAGCGCCTTTAACCGTTGGGGATTATACTACACAAAATTTATTTATGTCAACAAAAATTTTTTAGCGCAATTTCCAGCCGTGGTCGATAGGTCCAACACCCTTACCAAGTGCCAAGCCCGAACTTAACGCGCCCGTTAAATATTTTTTCGCTTCGTCGATTGACTGAATCAAATTTAAACCTTTGGCAAGATTAGCCGCAATAGCCGCACTTAATGCAGTGCCCGCGCCGTGAGTATTTTTCGTGTCAACTTTTTTGCCGCGGAACCAACGCCCTTCTGTACCGTTAAACAAAAATTCGCTCGCGTCGTTATCGTCGCCGCCGCCTTTCGCCAAAACTGCGCACGAATATTTTTCTGCAACTTTTTTAGCCGCGTCAGAAAGTGCTTGACGTGAAGTAACTGCATCGCCGCTGAAAATTTCCAATTCCTTTTTCCCCAAAGTTACAACCGTTGACAGCGGGAAAATTTTTTCTGCGTACACTGCAACCGCGTCCGCCTCAATTAATTTTGTGTTGTCATTCGCAACTGTTACAGGGTCTGCAACAATATTTTTCGCGCCGTAAGTTGTCAATCTTTCGGCAACCGTCAAAATTAAATCTACCGTCGGTATCGTGCCAATTTTCACTGCAACCGGCGGAATATCTTCAAAAACCATATCAATTTGATTTGCCAAAAAATCCGCCGTAACGTCCATATACGAACGAAAACCCGTTGTATTTTGCGCCGTCAAAGTTGTAAGTACTGCCATTGCGTAAACGTCATTTGCCAACAAAGTTTTAATATCGCCTTGAATACCCGCGCCGCCCGATGAATCAGAGCCGCCGATTGTAAGTACCGGTTTTAATTCCATTTAAATTTTCTCTCCTTCAAATGTATTGTAAAAATCTGTTGCCACTTGAATAAGATAATCTTTTTTTTTGAGAACGTCAAGCCATTCTGCCGGAATTTCTTCAAGCCCGTAAAACGCGCCCGCTAAGCCGCCGGAAATTGCCGCTATTGTATCAGCGTCGCCGCCCAAATTTACCGCCTTCAAAATTAAATCACGATAATTTTTGGTATTCAGCAAACACCATAACGCCGTTTTCAAATTGTCAACAATGTAAACGCGGCTTGAAATATTTCTTTCGGGAGTTTCGGCAAAATTTTTATCCAACAAAAATTCGTAATGGTGCCATTCGTCCTTAAAATTTTCGTGGTTAATATAAAAATTTTTGGCATTGTTAATCCCGTTGGAAATTGCAATTTTTAAATCTTTGCCCTCAAAAATTTCCGCGGCAATTAAACAATAAATCCCGCAAGCAATTAAAGTGCGCGGGTGCGCGTGCGTCAACGAAATTAAATTGTGAATAATTTTAAAAGCGTCCTCGTCAAAATTATTTACGCGCGTCAAAAAAATGTACGCGGCGGCGGGTATCATTCGGATAAGTGCGCCGTTTTCGTTTGCATATTCTTCAGAAATTCCGCAGTCAAGCGGGCGGTAACCTTTCAAAAAATTTCCAATCGCTTCCGAAGTTATAGGGTCAAAGTCAAAGGTAAAATCGTTGGCAGTGAATTTATCGCCGCTGTACCAGTCAACAAAATTTCTGAAAATATCTTCGTAGTCAATTTTTTTAAGGCGCGTCATACTTTCCATCGTTGCAACAGTCAAACTTGTATCGCCCGACCAACTGCCCACCGGTTGATTGTGAACGCCGTAACCGCGCATTTCTGTTACGGGATTATCTTCAAGGCGCATTTTGGTTTCAGATTCAACGGGAACGCCCATAGCGTCGCCGCAAGCGTGCCCAAGTAGCATTG
>JAFSZS010000049.1 GCA_017455645.1 Selenomonadaceae bacterium
CAAAGCAAAAAAGGAGCAACGCTCCTACTCGTCGCCTTGCAACCAAAAGAAAGTGCTTTTACTAACCAAAAACAAATTCTGAAATTTATAATGTCAGCAATTTATAAAACTTTGTAAATTAAAATGGTGTTGCCGATTAAAATTTTGTCGCCGTGCCTAAGTTCACAGCGCGTAATAGGTTTTTTGTTGACAAATGTACCGTTCAAGCTGCCCGCGTCGCGCAAAATGTGCCGGTGGCGTTCGTACGAAATATAAGCGTGTATCCTTGACGCGCCTTCATCTGCAAGTACAAAGTCATTCGTTTTCTTCCTGCCAAAATAAATTTGCCGCTCGCCAAAGACAATTTCAGAATTTTTTAAATCTGTGATAACTGCCAAATCGTGTTCAATTTTGCGCGTGGAACTTTTCATTGACGCGGTTATTTTGGTTTTATTGGCAACAATCGTAGCCTTGCAGGTTGTATCGCCGTTTTCCAGCAATGTTTGTGACAGTACGTCGTTTTCAAGATCAATCGTATCTTCCACAATCTTTTCATCTTCGACGTATTGCGCAGAAATTAAAATTGCGTCGTCGGTTGTGGAGTTTTTTTCAATTTTTACGCTCAAAATTCCGTCCATAAAGCAATTTTCACGAATAATTTTGCGTGCAACAGTTTCGTACAAAGCTTTAATGACACGCGCCGCGCTCAATCTGTGGCAGTCATCTTCAGAAAGAAAAATCGTGTAAACGTTCGGCACAATATAAAAGCCGTCCACAGATTTTTTTTGCTTGACAATTTCGCGTTCAAGTGCTTTTATTAGCGCGGGTGGCTCAATTTCGCCGCGTTTTTGGAAGAGATTAGCTATTTGACTGCTTATCACGCTTGTTAATTTCATTGCTACACCTCCCCCAAAAAATTCTCGGCGTCATTATAGCATACCTGTCAAACAACTTGAAGAAAATTTTGAAAAAAAACTGGAAAAAATTTTTAGGGCAAAGTTTAAAGGGCAGGGGGATAAGGTACACTAATTAAAATTACCACTAATCCCTAATCCCTATTCACTATTCCCTAAAATCGACCGAAGGGAGATTTTTTAATGATAATCGGCGTTTCTAAGGAAATTAAAAACAATGAAAACCGCGTAGGCTTAACCCCTGCCGGTACTGAAACTTTGATTAAAGCCGGTCACAAAGTTTTAATTGAGCAAAACGGCGGCGTCGGCAGTGGCTTTTCTGATGAAGATTATAAAGCTGTCGGCGCGGAAATTATTTCTGACAAAAAAGAAATTTTCAATCGCGCAGAAATGATTATCAAAGTCAAGGAGCCGCTTGAATCTGAATATGAACTTTTTCACGCGGGGCAAATTTTGTTTACGTACTTGCACCTTGCGCCGGAGCCCGCGCTTACAAAGGCGTTGCTTGATAAAAAAGTTACGGGTATTGCCTACGAAACGGTTGTTGGGCGCGACGGAAAAACTTTGCCGCTTTTAGCTCCAATGAGTGAAATTGCCGGGCGTATGTCGATTCAAATTGGCGCACATTTTTTGGAAAGTAGGTACGGCGGGCGCGGCGTTTTATTGGGTGGAGTAAGCGGCGTTGCAGCGGGGCAAGTTGTGATTATTGGCGGCGGAATTGTTGGAACTAACGCGGCGAAAATGGCGGTAGGAATGGGCGCGCGTGTTACGGTTATTGATTTGTCGATTGACAGGTTAAGATATTTGGATGATATTTTTGGCGGGCGCGTTTGCACGGTTATTTCAAACAGTTACAATATTTCTGAATGGACGAAACAGGCAGATTTGCTTGTTGGCGCGGTTTTAATTCCCGGGGCGAAAACGCCAAAACTTGTAACTGAAAAAATGGTTAGCGAAATGAAAAAAGGCTCGGTAATTGTTGATGTGGCGATTGATCAAGGCGGCAGCGTTGAAACTTGCGATAAAATTACCACGCACGACAACCCGACTTTTGAAAAATTTGGCGTGATTCATTATTCTGTTGCAAATATCCCGGGCGCGGTTGCTCGCACTTCGACGCTTGCCTTGACGAATGCAACTTTGCCCTACGCGCTGAAAATTGCAAACAACGGCTGGAAAAATGCTTGTGCGGCTGACGCGGGACTTGCCAAAGGTTTAAACACGATTGACGGCAAACTTACCAACAAGGCGGTTGCTGACGCGCTGAATTTGGAATTTACTAATTTTGAAGAATTTTTAAAGTAAAATTGACAGTTATAAAAAAATAAAAGCACTTCGCTGATTAACGGAGTGCTTTTTTCTTAATAATTATATTGGAGTCTAAAACATTCGATTTTTATAGAAAATGTACGCGGCGATTAGCGATGCAACCAATGCTATAATCATAACTATCAAAAAGCCGTAAGAATTGCCCTCCATCGGTACAGGAACATTCATACCAAAAAAACTTGCAATGACTGTAGGCACGGCGATTATAATTGTAATTGCCGCCAAAAATTTCATAACCATATTTTGATTGTTTGAAATTATCGACGAAAAAATATCTGCCATTTGCGAAAGAATTTGGCTGTACATTTCCACCATTTCGCGCGCCTGTTTGTTTTCAATAATGACATCTTCCAAAAGGTCTTCGTCTTCTTCGTAAATATCCAAGACGCCCTCAAGCGTGCGATTGTTGCGCAGTCTCAAAATTTTGTCAAAAACCGCGTCATTGGAGCGCAAAGCCGCGTTAAAGTACGTTAAACCCTTTCGCAATTCCATTAATCTTAAAATGTCGTTGTTGTGCATTGAAATTCTTAGTTGTTCTTCAATTTCTTCAGAAATTTTATTGATTTGTCGCAGGTAACGCAGGTAAAAAGTTGCCGAGCGGTACAAAATTTCAAACAAGAATTGCGTTTTTTTGTAAGTATGAAAAAGCCTTGCCGTGCGTTCATTGAAGCTGGAAATTACCGGCGTTTCTTCAAGGCAAACCGTGATTATATAATTTTTTGTCAGGATAATGGAGAGCGGCAAAGTATCATAACTTTCTTCATCGTAGACAACCGGCACATTTGTTAAAATCATAATTGATTCGTCTTCAACGTCGATATGGGAGCGTTCTTCGTCGTCAAGTGCGGAGCGCAGAAAATCCGGCTCAACGTGCGTAACGGTGCTTACTTCTTTTAATTCGTAGGGCGTGGGATCGATTATATTTATCCACGCGCCTTTTTCCAAAGTTTTCAGCGTCAATTTTTCAAGGTGTCCGGATTCTTGCGATTTATAAATTTCCAACATTGCCGCGCCTCCTTTCTTTTCAGGGTTCCAGGGAAAATCCCTATATCCCTATATCCCTATATCCCTAATCTGCCCTTTAAAAAGCCACGTTTGGACTTGATTAATTTTCACGTTGACAATATCGCCGACATTTTCTGTACCGTGCGGGAAGAGTACCAATTTATTTTGGCGCGTCCTGCCGGTAAAAATATTTTTGTCGGTCTTGCTTGCGCCTTCAACCAAAACTTCAACTGTTGCGCCGTCAAGTGCAAGATTTTTTTCAAGGCTGATTTTATTTTGAAATTCCATTAATTTTTCAAGGCGGGAATGTTTTAATTTTTCGTCAACCTGATTTTCAAAAGTTGCGGCGGGCGTTCCCGTGCGTTTTGAGTAAATGAAAGTAAACGCCATATCAAATTGAACTTCCTGCAAAAATTTCAAAGTTTCTTGAAAATCTGCATCGGTTTCGCCGGGAAATCCGACAATTAAATCTGTAGTCAAGCTGATATTCGGAATTGCGGCGCGAATTTTTTTGACAAGTTCAAGATATTTTTCAACGGTATAAACGCGGTTCATTTTCTGCAAAATTTTGTTACTGCCGTACTGTACCGGCAAATGAATATGTTCACAGATATTTTTACCGTTCGCCATTGCCGAAATTAAATCATCTGATAAATCTTTCGGGTGGCTCGTCATAAATCTAAGCCGCTTTAAGCCGTCAATTTTATCAACTTCGCGCAGGAGCTGTGGAAAAGTTACGCCGCCGTTGTAGGAATTGACATTTTGCCCAAGCAGGGTAATTTCCCTAAAACCGGCTTTTACAGTTTCGGTAACTTCAGAAATAATTTCAGCAGGCGTTCTGGATCGTTCACGCCCGCGCACGTGCGGCACAATGCAATAAGTACAGAAATTATTGCAGCCGTACATAATTGGCACGAATGCCGAAACTTGACCTGCGCGAATTGGCAAAATATTTTCATCGTCAATCATACCGCTTACATTGGAAGTATCGACAAATTGGCGGCGTTTGGATTCAAAATTTTGTACGACGCTTGCAAGTTCGCCGCGCCTGCCCGTACCCAAAATAAAATCTATGTGCGGCGCGTTTTTGATTAAATTTTCGCCGTCCTTTTGTGCAAGGCAACCAACAACCCCAACTATAAGCGTGGGATTCTGCCGCTTGTACTTTTTAATTTCGCCGATTTTGCCATAGATTTTTTCTTCAGCGGTGGCGCGTACGCAGCAAGTATTAAACAAAATTAAATCTGCGTCCTCAAAATTTTCTGTCAAAGTGTAGCCAATTTTTTGAAGTTGCCCCGCCATTCTTTCTGACTCGGCAACGTTCATTTGGCAGCCGTAAGTTAAGATTTTTAAATTTTTCATAGGCGTTATTTTAACATTGCCGCCGCAATTATTCAATCTGAAATTTTTTCTTGAAATAGAAAATAATTATGTTAAAATAAAAAACGTTACCGCCAAATCCTAATCTGGTGACAGATAGGAGGTGATAACGATGTGGGACTTTCTCACGACCGTACTTGAAATGACGGGGGCTCGAATCCTTTCTGAACTCGCACTCAACTGGATTAAGAAGCTTCTGAAAAAGTGGCGGTAATTAAAATCCGCGTCTCCTAGTAGGCGCAACCCCTAAGTCGTCCTTGCCAAACGACCTAGGGGTTTTTGTTTGCGCCCGTGATAACTGTGTATATTCTCACAACCGTTTTGAGTATTCTAAACCACGGCAAAATATTAACACGCTTTAAAATTTTTTGCAAGGTTAATTTTTCCTTGAATTAGAAAATAATTGTGTTAAAATAAAAAAAGTTACCGCATCCAATCTGGTGACAGATAGGAGGTGATAACGTTGGTAGACTTTATTTTAACCGTCCTTGAAATGACAGGAGCTAAACTTCTTTCCGATATTGCGTACGACTGGATTAAAAAGCTCCTTAAGAAGTGGCGGTAACAAAATTTCGCGTCCCACTTAGACGTAATCCCCAAGTAACCTTTGGCAGAGGTCTTGGGGATTTTTTACGCCCGTGACATTTTCGACTTTATCTTAACCGTTTATATTTTTTTAATCACGGCAACATATTAACACGCTTTAAAATTTTTTGCAAGGAAATTTTTTAAAGTTGGAACTCATGCACGGTAGTTTTAAGATTTTTAGATAAATCTGTAAGGCTGTTGCTGTTATCCGAAATTTCAACGATACTGTTTGCTTGTTCGCCGGTTGCAAGTGAAATTGACTCCATCTTTTGCGCAATTTCGACTGACATATTGGAAATTCTTTCAGTGCGGTTTACAATATCTGCAATAGGCTCGCGCATACTTCCAATTAAATTCATAACCTGTTGCGAATTTTCCTCCGCAATTTTTATCATTGTAACAATTTCGCTGAAAGAATTACCGGTTGATTCAACATTTCCGCGCCCTTCAGTAACTTTTTTCAAGGCAGTTTCCATAGTTTTTACGGCGTCTTCGGTAGTTTTTTGAATGTTTGTAATAATGGTTGCAATTTGTTGAGTGGAATTTTGGGAACTTTCGGCAAGTTTTCTTACTTCCTCCGCAACGACAGAAAAGCCGCGCCCATGTTCTCCTGCGCGAGCGGCTTCAATCGCGGCATTCAACGCAAGCAAATTTGTTTGATCCGCAATACCGGAAATAACTTCGACAATAGAGCCGATTTGTTTTGAATTTTCGCCGAGCTGTTCCACAATTCGCGCAGATTCTTCAACGGCGGCAGAAATTTCATTCATCTGTTTGACTGTTTCAACTGCTTTTTCATTGCCGGCGGCGGCGTGCTCCAAAGTTTGCTGAACATTTTTTAAACTGCTGTGCATTGCGTTAATTGACTTTTCAATATTTTGCTCCATATTTTTAATTCGTGATTCAGTGTCGCCTATCGCGGATTTTTGCGAATCGGTATTATCAGCCGCGCTTGAAACTGCCATAGCTACATTTTGAATTAAATCTTCAGATTTGCTGACGTTGCCGTTCATATTTTCCGCACTTTTTGAAACTTGCACGGCGGCACTTTGAACCTTGCCGAGGGCTTGACGCATATGCTTTATAACCGCGTTAAATTGCGCGGCGATAGTTCCAAATTCGTCCGTGGCGTCGGTAATAATTTCGTGCGATAAATCGCCCTGCGCGGCTTTTTCCGTAACTTCTACAATCTGATTTACAGAGCGGCGAATATTTTTTACCAAAACTATCAAAATAAAAACTACAAAAACCAAAATTATTGCCAATAAAAATCCCATAATGTGTATCAGCGTTGCAAAACTTTCAACTTGATTTTCGGAGCCTTCAACTGCTTTTTCCAATCCTTCATTGCAGCTTGACAAGTCGTCATTAATTGCCGCGTAAATTTCATCGTACGCCTTATCAACTTCGCTGTCCATAAAAGCAAAACTTTCGGCGCGGTTGCCGTTCTCAATCAAATTTTCAAGCCGCGTAACCTGCGCTTTATATTCCTGCCACAAAGCAATTTCGTCATTCAAAGTTTTTAAATCGCTCTGCCTTTCGGCTTCATCGTCATAATCGCTTTTATTTAAAACCTGCTTGTACTTTTCAAAGCCGGCGTCAATATCCTGTAAATTTTTCTGAAATTTTGCCCGCCACGCAGAATAATTGCCCGTGCCTTGAGTAGTTATCAAAAAGTAAGCGTTCCTTTGACAATCCGAAATATTTTTTGAAAGATCCGTAACAGTAAAATTTGAATCCAGCCAATCCCGCACGTTGGAGCGTTCGCCGCTTAAATTATTGAAGTAATACAGAATAAAAAGCCCGAACATTGAAATCATAACAAAGACAGTACCAAAAGCCCCGATTAATTTTTGAGTGATTGAAAGTTTTGACATAAACCCCACGCCCCTTACAAAAAATGTTACGGCAATTATAACTTTTTTTATAAAGGCGTTGCAAGATTAATTATTTTGACGAAACGAAACTACAGCAAAAAAATTTTGTCTGCGCTTTTCCATTTCCGCACTGTACAAATCATAATCTGCAAGGTATGTAATGAAATTTTGGCATTGCAATTCTAAAATTTTAGTTTTTATTTCATCTGTATCACGATAGTAATCTTCAAATTTGTAAATCGAAATATCTGTCAGATTATCAGCCCATTTTTGCAAAAATACACGTGCGGACGCTTTTTCGCAGGCAAAAATTATTTTCTGCATTTTACTTTGAAAAGTTTCTGCGAGCTTGTACAATTCGCTTTCATCTTCAAAATCTCGGCTAAGCTTTGCATTTTTGTCTATATAAAAATCGTCGACAGCAAATTTGTATTCGCGCAGGATTTCCAAGACTTGCAGGAGAGTTTCTGTGGAAAGTGCATTTTCTTTCAAGGCAAATTCTACCGGCGGCAAGAAATTACTTTCAATCGCAAAACGCAATTTTCGCCAATCTGTATAATTAATTTTGCCAGAATTTATTGAAGAAATATAATCTGTGCTCCAAACTTCCTGCGCGTCAATTATCGCCGCCACGAATTTTTTATTTTCGTTGAAGAAATTTATTTTGTCCTGCGCGACGGTTACGGATTCGGCGATACTTTCCATAAGAAATTCAAAACTTACATGCGGCTTACTTTCAATTCTTGCAAGTTCAGCCAAAATATTTTCTGCATACATAAAATTTTTACATTCGGCAGACAATTTTCCGGCTTCATCTTTTAACGCCAAAATATTCTCAATGACTTCATCAAAACCAAATTCAAAAAGTTTTGCCAATGTTCTGCGCCGATTTTCCAACAGTGATTTTTCTTTATACTCCAGCCACAAGCCGTAAGAATACGGCGCATTGATTTTTAGTGACAACTGCGAAAATTCCTCAAAAGTTTTGGAGTGCGCCGCCAAAATTTTTTGCACGTCATTTAAAATTTCGTCTGCCACGCTTATTACCGCTTTATAAAATTTTACCGGCGATTGATTTATTGCCGCCGTGTCATACTTTGCAAGCAACGGCTTATAATCGAATTTTGCGGGCAAATTTATTTTTGAAGTTTCAACTTTTGCCGGCTGTTGCGGTTCATCTGCGAATAATTTTTTGTAAATAATATTGGCTTCCGGAATATCAAATTTCGGAATCAGTTTATTAATTTTAAAAATGTTAAGAATTGCTTGCGGCTTTGAAGAAAAATTTTCAGCCGGTTTTAAAGCGTCGCTGCAAAGTATCACATTTACATAATCAGTGGGGTTGTTATGATCCTCAAAATCAAGGTCTCTGTAGCTAAAACCATAATTAGGATATTCAATACACCAGCAATTAAGATTATTGATTCGCCAATTTGATCCCGTATGCAATGGAAAAGTTTTGTCGTCAATCATATCCATAATTTCATTTTTTTCAGGAACTCTCCAATTATTGTAGCCGCCCCAATTTTTTTCATTTGTATTTTTAACTAAATCGTGTACTTCTTTATAACTATTATTTGCTCTATAATTTTTGTAAGGAAAGATTTGATTAAGATTTATCCAGATTAAACCGCTGAACCTGTCAAAAATAATTTTGTCGTTGTTCTCAAAAAAGTACCAACGCTGATTTTGAATTGCCACCAAAATTAAATTTAAGTCATCCATTTAAACGCCTCCCAAAATTTTAATTGTGTTTAACTGCGTATCAGCCGCGCCGATAATTCGCCCGCCAATATTTTTTTGTTGCTTGATAAAGTCGATTATATCAGCCGTGATAATTTCGCCGGGATTTAAAACGGGAATACCGGGCGGATAAAAAGTAACTTCCTCCGCGCAGATTTTACCGACAGACTTTTCAAGTGCAACAGTTTCATTTTCGGCGAAAAAAACTTCACGCGGTGAAACTTCAGATTTAATAATTTCTGAAGGTGTACTGATAAAACTTTCAAGCGCGGGCGAAATTTTTTTACCGGTTGCAAATTTTTTCAGTGCGTCAACCAACTTTGCAACCGTCGCGCAGGTGTCGGCGTAAGTTATCAGAAAAAGTAAATTGGCGGCGTCAGAAAGTTCGCACTGTATTTTAAATTCGTGTCGCAAAATTTTTTCTGCGTCAATTCCCGTCATTCCCAAATTTTCAACATTGACAGTAATTTTTGTTAAATCCAGCTCAAAATTTTTAACCGCGTCGAAAGTTTTTAAGCCGTCGATTGAATTAATTTCTGCGCGAAGATTTTTTGAAAGTTGTACAGCTTGAGAAATTTTTTCAGGGGCTTGTTGCATTTGAAGGCGTGCCGCGTCCAGTGAGGCAAGCAATAAATAATTGGGGCTTGTAGATTGTAAAAGACTTGCCGCGCGGCGTGCACTTTCGACAAATTTTTTTCTTACCATAAGCATTGAAGTTTGAGTAAGCGAACCCAAAAGTTTGTGCGTGGACTGCGCGGCTAAATCTGCGCCCGCGTCCGTTGCTGAAATTGGCAACTCGTCAGAAAATTTTAAATGTGCACCGTGCGCCTCGTCAACAAGCAGTAACATTCCCGCCGCGTGCAAAAGTTTTGAAATTTTTTGTACGTCAGCCGCCACGCCGTAATAATTCGGCGAAGTCAAAATTAACGCCCGCGCAGTTGGGAATTTTTTTATTGCAATTTTCAAAGTTTCAAGCGAAATATTCAGCGGAATTTGTAAATCGTTTGAAAATTCGACAGGCAAAAAAATTGGAATTGCGCCGGATAAAATTAATCCCGCCATAACCGAGCGGTGAGAATTGCGCGGGACAAAAACTAAATCGCCCGGCTTCAGCGTTGCAAGAATCATTGACTGAATCGCGCAGGTTGTACCGTTGATAATGAATAAAACTTCGTCGGCGTTCCAAAGTTTGGCGGCTAAAATTTCGGCGTCTTTAATGCAAGTGCGCGGGCTGTGCAAATCGTCCAGCTCTTCCATCAGTGAAACTTCTTGACGAAATCCTTCAGCAGTGATTAAATTTTTTAAAAGTTCGTGCGCGCCCAATCCTTGTTTGTGCCCGGGCGTATGAAATGCAAGCGCGCCGTCATTTGAATATTTTTGCATTTTTGAAATTAAAGGCGCGGAAATAGGGAGCAGGGAATAGGGAGTAGGGAATAGGGATTTTCCTTCGGCTTTTTCAACAGGATATTTTTTGGCTTTTGAAGTGGAAACAGAATTATTTTTTTCAGTCAAAATAAAAACTCCTTTGCACTTGAAAAATCGATTTTAAGGCGTCTGAGAGGCTCGCAGCGCGTCGATTGAACCTGTCTTAATGATTTTATATGTATCGACAAAATAAAGGCGTTTACAGGGCAAATTTCGCCGTTTTAACGAATATCAACCAGAATCCTTTTTTGAAAAAGCAAAAACAGCGTCCACGGATGGACGCCGCCGCCGGTTGCGTGGCTTGCGCAGCAAGGCATGCTCTTTAATCCGTGATGTCAGTACGGCGGAATGTTTTCTTTCTTTGCCTAAGCGTTTCTTTCTTTTCAAAGAAAGAAATGCTGTATTTAAAAAAAAATAGCGGCTAGTAACACTAACCGCTAACAGCTAAAATCCTAAAAATTAATATTTTCGATTGAAGGCAACGCTGCTGCGCTCGGCTAAAGAGCTGCCGATATCGTAAGAACGAACCATACTGTTTTGGCGGCGGGATTTATTGAGCCACGCGCGCGCCTTATACATAATTTCTTTGTCGAGCGGTTTAATTTCTTCAGCAATTTTTTTAAATTCGTCAAGCTTGCGATAATTTTTTGAAGGTAAAGCCTCAATTTTTTCAATTAAGCCGGTGCGTTGCGGAACAAGTTCAAGGAAAGTATCAATATCCTGTCTGTCAATAAATTTCAGCAATTCTTTTGTAAGCGAAAGATATTTTTGCCAAAGTTTTCTTGCCTCCGCCGTTTCGTCCGCCGAAATATTTTGAACTTCAGGCATATTATGCACCTCCTTTAGCCTTTGCTCTTTCGATACGCGCTTTTTTCATTGCTTCTGCCCACGCGTCGCGCAGTTCAGAAATTATTTCCTTTGCCTCGTGGATTTTTGAAGTATCGCTTTTAATATTTCCCTCAACAAGCCTATCGTAAACATAATTGTACAACGGAAGCAGTTGATGTGAAATTTCATATTCCATATTTAAAGTTAAGCGAAATTCTGAAATTATACGCTGTGCTTTTTGTAAGTAGGTATTTGCGTCCTCGTATTTTTTTTCTTCAATGGCAACTGCGCCTTCATCGATAAACTTCAAACAACCGTTATACAGCATCAGCGTCAACTGCTCGGGCGGCGCGTTTAAAATTTGTTGCCGCCTGTATGCTTCCGCCGCATTCACCATACTGCATCAGCTCCCTCCGCCCAATTTTTTATTATTGACTAAATGCACCGGTTACATAGTTAAGTTGCGCGCCCAAAAGTGCCAATGAACTTTCCATTGCGTCATATTTTTTATAAAGTTTGCTTTCAAACGCCTTCATCATTGTTTGGAAGTTGCTCATTTTCGTTTGCAATTCGCGCAGGAGATTATTTAATTCGCTGTCTTCGGTAATTTCTGCACTGGAGCCTGAAACAGCTTTAATATTTTTCATACCTGCAACAAAAATATCGCCGAGACGCTGTGCAATTCCGTTGTAAGTCGGGCGTTCAATCGTTTGAGTAATATCTTTGCCGTCGTCATTTTTAAGAATTGTAAGATTTTCTTTGTACGGATCCGTTGTCCAGAATTTTTTACCGCTTTCATCTTGTACCCAATATTGTTTTTCGCCGCTGTCGAGTTTGGCAAAAATATTATAAACTGCGTCGGGGTCTTCAGCAAGCGCGGTGTTAAGTTTATCTTCGTCGATTGACAGCTGCCCTTTTAAGCCGGTTGTTGAAATACCGATTGAGAAAATATTGTTGTACTTGCCGTTGACGCCGCCAACATTGCCGGAAACAGCGGAGCGCATTTCTGTAATAAGGTTGCCGAGCGTTTTATCGTGGTAAAGTAAACCTGCCTTAGCTTTTTCTTCCCACTTTTCAATTTGTTCATCTTTCATACCGGATTTTTGAGTTTCGCTAAGCGGGGTATAATTGCTGTTGGGTTTTTCGTCGTACCATTTATAAAGCTTAGTCATAAGCGCGTTATAATCGTCAACGAAAGATTTTACCTTACTTGCAATAGCCGCCGTGTCTTGAGTAACTGTAACTGCAATTCTGCCGGTATTTTCGTTAGTCAAGTTTTGGAAATTGTAAACAACGCCGTTGACTGTAGTTTTGTTGGAGTCAAGATCGTAAGATACGCCGTCGATAGTAACTTTGGCATCGGAGCCGGCTTGTGTTGCAGATTTTCCCGCCTCAAATACCATATCGCTTTCTTTAACTTCGCCGTTTGAAGATTGTTTCAAGCCGAGTGATTCAAAGAATTTAACCGTATTATCGCCGATACTATTAGTGCCGTCATTTTTGGCGATATTGAAAGTTACATTGTTTTCTGCGCCGCTGTTTTTGTTGTAGAAATAAAATCTGTCTTGTACAGAATCGTAGGAGGCGCGAACATTTGTACCGAGCGCGTTAATTTTGGAAGTTAATTCACTGAAAGTAAAGCCGTTATAAAGATCGCCGTAAGTTACATTGATGTTCAACGAGCCGGGATTTTTAATTTCAACTGCTTCAGTTGTTACAGTCTTTGCAGTGTAAGTAATTCCGCTGTCAGTATCAGTATAAGTATTGCCGTCAAATTCTACTTCAGTGCCGCTGTTGTCAATTTCACCTTTTGCATTTGTGCCATTGTTAACAGTGTAAGAGAAATTGTTTGAAGTATTATAGGGGGTTGAATTGTTTCCCAAAAACAGTACCTTTGCAAGGTAACCGCTTTGACCTGAATTACTTACCGCCGATAATCCGCTGTCGATATAAGAAGCCGATATTGTAAAGGTGTTGCTGGAACCAACTTCAGTATTCTTTAACGAAATTCCGCCTTTGCCATCGCCGTCAGAAGTATAATCTGCCTCAAGCGTTAATCCTGCACGTTCAAATTTACTGTTAAGATTTGCCACGAAATTTTCCAGTGTATCATTGATATCTTTGAAAGAAAAACTTATATTGGCAGAATTTTTACCATCGCTGAAAGTGTAAGTAAGGGCGGTGTCAGTACTTGTAGCGTGATTTTTAAGATAAGTTTGTACATCGCTGTTACTGATTGAATTGACAACTCGTGAATTTTCAGTCATTCCTGTAGTAAGCACGCCCGTTGAACTTGCCGAAGTAGCCACTTGGCTGATTGTAATGGTATGAGTACCTTCGGTTTCAGCATAGGAGCTTGCATAAGCAGTTACGGCATCTTCATTTGAACTTACTGCAAGCCCGTTAACGCCGTCATTAAGTGAAAAAGAAAAAGCCACATCGCCCGCCTCAAAAGAATCTGAACCGCCATTTACAGAAATTTTGCCGTTACTGTCTATATCCATTTGGCTGAACAAAATACTTTGAAGTTGGTTTTGCACTGTTGAATCTTCGGTATTTGCGCGATCAAGTTTTGTACCGACCAAGTACGCGCTGGTTGCAAGTTTGTCAACTTCAACATAATGTGTCATTTGAGCGGCTGACGCGTTGGCAGTTGCCGTAACAATATTATTGTTTGCACTTGTAGCGGAGCGTGCGTTCATATTGCTGGACATTTTATACTGCGAAAGGGTGGAATTGTTGAAAGTTTGAACTTCGCCGTACAGGCTTAAAAATTCGCTTTTTTTCCACTCATTCTTGGTATATTTCTGTTGCATTTTATCATATTCGTTTTGTTTCGCCATCATTCCGACTTTAACCATAGATTCAACATCGAGACCGGAGCCGGAAAGTCCATAAATTCCATTAACGCCCATTATAAATCCCTCCTTGAAAAAATGTGCGTAAATTTAAAAATAAGCGTCAAGAGTTTCCAACTTGACGCTTGAGTTTAGATATGACGCTTGAGTTTATTGCAAGGCAAGCTCACAAATCCTCATTGAATCATGCATTTTCGTCGATAAAAGTACCGATAAAGGCGTCCATCCAAATTTTTCCTTTGACAATGTTTTTAACCATTTCTTCTGGCGGCAATTCCTTAATAACTTCGTTAGTGTCCTTATCGACAAGAGCAACGGAAAACATTCCTGCTTCTTTGTGATAGTTGAATTCAAGGTTAGCGTTGATTTTGCTCATAAGCTTGTTGAGTTCTTGAGTAATGTTTTGAAGATCCTTTTCTTCCATAGGCTGTTTGAGCTGAACGTCAACGTCATCTGCCTTTTTCTTGGACGCGCTGTCTGCATCTGTTTGAATACTTTTTGCGTCGACAATAAAGCGACTTTGCGTTTGCACACTTGCAGCCGGCGATTCAAAGTTTCTGGAACTTTGATTTGCGCCTTCACGAGCACTGTTGTACCTTTCAGCCGCGTTTACCACGACTGCCGCCGAAACGACATCTTGCAGCTTCCCTACCATTTTTTTCATCCTCCTTAAAATAATGCCACTCGAAATCTGCGGTTACATTGCGAAGTTTTACGCCGCCGTTTCTAATTGGCGTTTTTATTTCAGAGGCAACGCGCTATGAAGATCTACATCCCCCAACTGCGCGGCCGCCTTCTGATTTTCTTCTTGTATCGCCCGATAAATTTCGCCGCGATAAATTTTTATATCCTTTGGTGCATCAATAGCAATTCGCACGTTCTCTCCCTGAACTTCAACGACATTTATGACGATATTGTCGCCAATCATAATTTGTTGGCGCGGCTTTCTCGTCAAAACGAGCATTTACTTGACCTCCTTTTTGGCGTCAGGGAAGAGGCGTTCTTTTGTAGTGTAGTTTGTTTTTTCAAGCACAAGTTGTTTTGCCTTCATATTTGCAGTATTTAAGATAACCGGTGCAAGCAAATTTGTGGTCATGTAACGGATACTGTAATTTGGAATTGTTACAAGCGTATAGTACAAAACGTTATCTTCTTCCTTAATTTCCAATTCTGCCAAAGTGTCATCGTCAATTTCAAAAGTATAATCCGGGAAAAACAGAAAAGGAACTGTCAACAAAAATGCCAAATCCGGAGTTTTCAAGGACTGCATGAAGTAATACGGGCTTTCCTCGTCATAGGGAAGAATAATAAATTCGTGTTCGTCCTCAAAAGCCGGAATACCATTTTTGAAATTTACTATACGGTCTTCGTCAATTTCAATTTCCCCAAACCTGCTGGTATTAACTTTTTTCATTCATCTTGCCCCCATTGCTAAATTTTTTGCCGAGATTTTAACATTAAACAAGACTGCCGAAAAAAGCCGGTTAAGCGTAAATATCATATTCATTCATTGTGACCCAGCGTCTTATGAAGCCTTCGTTTTGCAGGTAAACATTTAAATTGCCGGGTTTAAAGTGAACATCTGCGAAAGGTTCGGTTTCAATTTCAGCCGTAACATCGCCAAGTTCTGATTCGCCGATAACTTGCGCGGGAGTATAATAAATTTGCAACCCTTCCATTAAATCAAATTCAACCAAAGTTTCCGGCTCTTCTGCGTGTATTTGATTTTTGTACTGCTGTTTAATATCGTCGCCGGGCTTGCCGCCGTTTTCTGCGCGTTCCCATGCAATTTGAGTTGTTCTGGAGCGGTTGGTTTGAACGTCTGAAAGTCCTTTTTGCCCAAATTCGCGGGTTAAATCTGTCAAATTGCGTGCGCCGTAATCTCGGCGGCTTTGGTAGCTGTCCATTTGAATTGAAGGTTGCGAAACTGTTTTGTTTGACCTTGCCTGTTGATCTTCGGTATGAACTTGCGCGGGAACATAAGCATTTTTGTCCAATTTCCCGTGATGGTTGCGAATTGTAATTTGCGGCAATTCGTGTCTTATGTTTAATCTCAACATTTGCATTTTTATTACCCCCTTTCCTCAAAAAATCCTGCCGACTTTATAAATAAAATTATAAATAATCTGCCAAAGATTGTGGCAAGACTCTGCCGCCCAATGACAGTGCAAGATTATAAACCGTTGTAAGCTCCATTAATTTTGTGGCAAGGTCTGCAACGTCAGTGCTGTCAAGGTCTGTAATATCGCCGGTAATAATTACACTTTGATTATCGAGCATTTCCTCAACATTGCTGTAAAGTTGGAGCCTTGCGCCCAAAGTTGTTTGAGAAATATTCAAAGTAGCGTGCGCAACGTCTGCCAAAGTTACGCCGTCGGAGCTAAGCCACGCGGCGTCGCAGGCGTCAGTTTTTGTATAAACGGTTATGATATTATTGAGCATTGCCGTACCGGATCTGTCATTTCCGGAATTTTCATCGTCAAAAATATCACAACCGAAAATATCTTGACCGGTAAGGTTAACAACGTCGGAGCGTGTATCTGTTGCGCCGTTTAATTTTACCATAGAAATATATTTATCGTCACCGCTGTAAGTTACAACTCTTTGAGCAATAGTTTTGAAAGATAAAGTTGTTTCTTCGCCGTTCAAAGTTACGGTAATTCCGTCAGCCGCGGCATCTTTTGCAACTCCTCGGTTATCGAAATAAGTACTTACCATAACGGACGAAAAATCTGCACATTTTTCAACGGCAGATTTAATATCGTCTTCGCTTACTTCCGAGAAATTATCGTAAAGTTCGGTAATGTAAGTATCGGAGTCTTCAGATTCGCCAATTCTGCGCAGGGCGCGTTTTAAATCGTTGTTGGAACTTGTACCGTTGATAACATCGTAAATTGCGTCGTCGTCTACGCCTTTAACCGTATTTAAAGCGGTTTCTTCAGACATACGGGCGTCGCCGGCGGCGTATTCGCTTGCGTCAACATCTGTAATGTAGTTGTGACCTTCTGCAATTAAATCAGTGTAATCATCGTCAACAAAATCTTGAGAATAAATAAATCCGCTTTGAGTATCAAGGTAAAAAGTTTCGCCGTCGTCATTTTGCAAAGTCAGCATTTGATAAAGTTCAGTATTGACATTGCCGCGCGTACCTTTGAAAAATTCGGCTTGTTTTGCGTCAAGCGTTTTTGCAAGCCCGCGTGATGCATTGCCGCTGGAAATTGTAAAAGGTTGCGTGGTATCTTTTTGCCCTGCAAATAAAAAACGATCGCCGAGCTGATAATTGCTGCTTGATATAATTTCTTCAAGCCTTGCGCTCATTTCTTTTGCGATAGACTTTGAATCTTCTTCTGAAAGGTAAGTATTAGCCGCCTGATTTGCTTTTACAGAAATGGTTGCGATATTTTCAGCCATATTTGTAATAATGCTGTCAGAATTTTTCATCCAAGAATTGGCGGTATGAACATTTTCGGTATATTGTTCGTTTTCATTTTGCGTGAACTGATAACGCATTAAATTTGAATAGGCAACGGGATTATCGCTGCCGCGGTGAATTTTGGAGCCGTCAGCCTGCTCAAAAAGCCCTTGCTGTTTTTGGTAAGTTCTATTTAAAGCATTTTTGTAGTTGTACAGGAAGTGTACACTACTCATACGAACTGCCATAAAAATTTCTCCCTTCGGTCTTTTTTAGGGTTCAAGGGATAAAGGATTCCAGGGATTTTCCCTATATCCCTAATCCCTATACCCCTATACCCCTAATCATCTGCCGATTGCGCCGGTACTGTTGACTAAGCGGTCTAAGCATTCATCCATTGCGCTAAGGCAACGGGAGCAAGCTCCGAAACCTTTTTGAAATTTAATCATGTCAGCAAGTTCTTCGTTCCAGTCGACGCCGTTTGTAGCGTCGCGCCAATTTGAAATTTGATCCATGATTAAAGCTTGTTCGGAAACTTGAGTATCCATTGCTTGCGCGGCAACGCTTAACTTTGTCATTTCAGATTTATAATAAGCGTTTAAGCCGAGCCCGCCGAGTGCGTTTACGGTATCGTGAGTTTCGGCGTATTTTGTAATTGAGTAAATATTTGACCTTCCGGCAGAAACAATATTATCATAAGACATATTGAAAAGTTCGCTCATGAAAACGGCGTTTGTACCGTCGGCAGTGCGCCCGCCCCAATCGATTAAATGTTCCTGCATATCTTCTTCAGTCATAATGGTAGTATAATCGTCGCTGTTATCGTAGGCGGAAGCCGCGGCAATATATCTGTAGCCGCCGGTTTCTTCAAAATCTGCGTTGGTTTGTACTGCGCTGATTAATTTGACGCCGGTTAATTTTAAAATTTCGCCGCGGTCGTCTTTTCTGTAAACGCCGGTTGAATCTCTTATTGTAACGTAGGTATATTTGTTAATTTCGTCGTAATTGTAGACGTATTCTGCGCCGGTATCGCCGAAAAAGTTTCTTGTACCGGGGATTGTAATTGATTTGCCGTCGCTGTCATAAATTGTATTTCCCGAATCGTCGGTAGCCGCTGTAACTGCGCCGGTTAAATCGTAGCCTTGTTTATGCTGATCGTTAAAAGTTGTCATCATAAAACCTGCCATATTTGACAAGTCGTCGATATAATGTTTGCATTGGTCAATAGCGTCAAATTCGGCGCGGAGCATTCCGGTATTTGGCAAGAAATTAACATCACTTTCACGAATTGAAACGCTGTAGTCAACAATTCCGTAATCGACGCCGTACCTTGAGCTGTTGACGCCCTTGGAAAAATCCAAATGCAGTCTGTCTACGCCGGAAATTAAAGTTATACCGCCGCAAGTTATTTGGTACGCGCCAAATTCGTTTTCGTGAACGTTAATATTTACGTACTTTGAAAGTTGGTCTGCAAGTAAATCTCTTTGGTCGCGCAGGTCGTTAGCGTATGCGCCGTCAGATTCTTTTGCTATGATTGTGCGGTTAATATTTGTGATATCTTCCATAAGCTGATTAATATCAGTTACGTGAATTTCCATTTGATCATAAATGTCTTTAATTTGGTCGCGCAGTTGGACGGAGGCAGTTTCTATTGAATCGGCAAACGCTTTGCCTTTTTCGACGACGGCAACGCGGCTTGCAGAATCTGAAGCATTTGTTGAAAGATTAAGCCACGCCTTATAAAATTCTTGCAGTGCATTTTCTACGCCGCTGTCGTTGGTATCGTTGAAAATAGCCTCGACTTTATCAAAGTTTTTGGCGCACATATCATAATAGCCTTCTTTGGCTGTTTCGCTGCGAAATTGAACATCTGCGTAAATATCGCGGGCGCGTGTGACTGACAGCGCGTCAACGCCCGTACCTATTGCAAGCCCGTCTGTGTATTCGGCGGGGGTTGCGCCTGCGTTTACCATTTGGCGGGAGTAGCCTTCTGTATCTGCGTTTGTTATATTGTGTCCGACGGTGTTAAGTTGCATTTGGTTAATGTAGACGCCGCGAACCATTGTGTTTAAGCCTGTGAAAGTTGACATTTTAGCCGGCTCCTTTTTTTAAACATTGGCGTCAAAAAGGCGTCGCCCGCTTTGACTGCCGGTTTGTGCCTCTGCGCCGTAAGTACTTTTTGTTGATGTTCTGGACATTACATTTAAATTAAAATCTACAAAAGCCTTGCCTTTTTCCGTCAGAAGTTTTACACTTTTTAAACAGCGTTGAAGTTTTGTTTGTAAATCGTTACTATGCATTAAAAGCCGCGTTGCCACGTCCTTTTGAATCCCGTTTTCTTGTGAATTGATGAAGTCCTTAAAATTTGCGAAATGTACTTTTTTCAAAAATTCTTGAGATTTGCGGGAGTTTTTGGAAAGTTCCATGACTGCCGGCTCAATCTGATTAACAATTTCAACCATATTTAGTGAATTTTTTTTGAGTGATTCGGTCAAATCGGCGAACAATTTCAGCAGCCGACTGCAAAATATTGTTTGCTCTCTTAAAAGAATGATCGTCTCTTCCATTATCCACCTCGATTGTCAATTTCCCAAAGTTTCAAGCTTTGTAGTCGAATTTTTTTTGATGAGTAACTACAGCACCTTTTGCGCCGTAAGTTGGTTCGACGAACGCGCCGCTTAATTGATTGAGTTTGGAATTTACGGCGTCGAGTGCGCTTTGTGCCAAAATTTGGTTATGGTCGCGGATTTTCAAAGTGCGTTCGACGTTTTGAGAAATTTTTTTGTGAATAGCCAGCAGCTGTTTTGTAAGAAATTGAGTTGGCGCGGTTTTATAAAAATCTTCAGCCTTTGTGTTGGAATTTACGGCGGGGTTATCTTTGGAAAGTTCCTGCAGAATTGCGCCGCGTTGTTGTTCGAGTTTTTGAATTTGGGCGGCTATAAGTTGTTCTTCGTCAAGAATTTTCGATAAGCCCTCCATATCAACTGCAACAAGGGCGTCGCGTTTTCTTTCGCCGAGCTTTGCAAGTTTATCGTAGACAGTGCAAATTTTGTCGAGAACTTCAATTAATTTTTGCCACATAACTTAGCCTCAAAAACGACTGTAAAGCAAACTTGCAGCGATATTTTCTGCGCTGATGTGATAAGTACCGCTTGAAACTTTTTGTTCAAATTCGGCAACTTTATCTTGTCTTACTTCGGATTCGACGCGCAATTTCTTTAAAATTTCGCTGAAACTTTGTGCTTCATTCGACAGCGAAAGTTGGTCGCGTTTTTGGATATTGCGCGCTCCAATAGCCGCGTTTGCATAGCGTGAAGATACGACCGCGTTTGAAGTGTAAACATTCGCCATCGAATTTACATTGTTGACAATCATGACATTCACCACCTGTAATTTTTTGCCGGTAAAATTAGTTGGATTTTATACCGTTTAAATACTTATCGAAAAAAAAAGCTGTACACTTAAACCTGTTTTAAGGCTTGTAGCTTAGGGGATTGTTGTTAATTTTTTTTATTTTAGCAACTTTTTTTATTTTATATTTACTTTTCTTTTTCAGTCGCAAAAAAGGAGCAACGCACGCCTTGCAACCAAAAGAAAGTGCTTTTTCACCCGCCGTGATTCAATCCTTGAATCAATCGCCGTGCTTCCTTTTTTAATAAAAAAACCGCGCCTTATACGCGGTTAATTTTTAATTTCTGTCAAAAATTTCTTCTCTGCCGATATATAAATAAAATGTGCCGAGGTTGACAATGATTTTTGCAACGCCGAAAGTTTTTTCGGTTGTGCCGAAACGCGGCGGCTCCAATCCCTCGTCAATATCCAGGGCTTCAGAAATTTTTACTATAAAATGACCGGTTACAACATTTAACAATTCTGATACTGCGTCAAAATCTTCATCAAGTGAATCTGTTTGAAAATGTTCATAGCGTTCGGCAATTTCGTGGAAGATTTTTTTTTCTGCCAAAAGTCCCACAACAAAACTTACAATACCGTCGATTTTTACGCTTGCTCCGAAATTTGCATTTTTGGGCAATTCAACGGCTGAATCTATCACAACTTCAGAATTTAAATTTTCGGCTAAAAATTCGTGCAGACATTTGAAGACGCTTAAAGCCAAAGAATAATCCATTTTCATAACGTCAAACAGTGAATCGTAGCATTTTGAAAATTTTTCTTCGGCAAAATCCTCGGGCGTCATTTATCCTCGCCGCCTTCGTCAAGTTGTTGTAGCTTTTCCGCCTCCTCTGCCGCTTTTTTCAAATTTTTTATTCTGACTCTTTGAATTGTTTCGACAGCACGGACTATTTGTTCTTTGGTGTACGGTTTTTGGATAAAATCTATTGCGCCCATTTTGAGAGTTTGCATTAATTTTTGGGGAGTGCCGGCTGAAGACAGCATAACTATTGGAACGTAGGGGGTAATTTCACGAATTGTTTGCAGTGCTTCAATCCCGCCCACTTCCGGCATTACTATATCTAAAATTATTCCGTCCGGTTCATGTTCCAAATCAAGGCTTATTGCTTCTTTGCCGTTTACTGCTTCTATTACTTCGCAGCCGAGCTTTTCGAGTTCGTCGCGCAGTTTTTTTCTCAAAAGTTTTGAATCGTCCGCAATTAAAAGGCGCATTTGTCTATTGTTAATCATTTTGATTGGTGTACCTGTAGAAATTTGTCCGTCTTGATTTCCTGTGTTGTCCATTAACCATCCCTCCTGCAAATTCAATGTCAACTTTTGGGCAATTCTAACATTCACTTTTAAAAAGTGCAAGCAATTTTGATTATCGAGTTTTTTTTATATTAAATGTACTTTCTTTTTTCCAAAGCAAAAAAAGAAAGTACCAAAGAAAAAGTGCTTTTTCGCCCGCCGTACTGCCATCACGGCAGTAACCGGCGGCGGCGTCCATCCGTGGACGCCGTGTTCTCGCTTAAACTAAAATTTTTTTAATCTAATTTGTAGCCGGAACTTTCGCGCGTACGATAAACATTACTAAAACCAGGCAGCCGAAACTTGCGGCAAGTCCAAGCCAACCGTTTTGTGTAAAGCCGTCAACCAAAAAGCCTACAATGCAACAAGCTGAAACTGTAAGCACGTAGGGAATTTGTGTAGCAACGTGTTCAAGGTGGTTACATTGTGCGCCCGCCGAGGCTAAAATTGTTGTGTCAGAAATTGGCGAGGCGTGATCTCCGCCGACTGCGCCGGATAAAATCGCCGCTATGCAAAGTACCAACATTTGATAAG
>JAFSZS010000050.1 GCA_017455645.1 Selenomonadaceae bacterium
AAACTTATCAAGTTGAAATTGGCAGTATTTCTTCGGTTTACGATTTAAAAGATAATGTTGAAAATCCTACTGCTGAAGAATAAAATTTTTTTCTAAATTAAAAAAATCCTCTCCTTAAGTTGGAGGGGATTTTTAATTTGCGTTCTATAAAATTTTTGGGTAAAATGTCATTAAATAAATCAGCGGAGGTAATAAATATGAGTGAAAAAAATTACTTTCAAGAAAATGCATTTGGCGAAATGTACGAAGATTCATTTCTTGCAGATGAATTTCCCAAACGCCCGCCGGAAAATAAAATTGACAATCCGACGGAAGCCGCTGAAATAAGTGCGGCAACTGCGCGCGTACGCCTTTCAAACGAAATTGACGCGGGACAAGAAGCCAATAAAGCTATAAGTTCTGCCTACAATTTAGGCGGAGGTTTAGGGGGAAGCAGTTCAAATAATTTTTCGGGAAATATTTTTGGCGGGATTTAATCGATAAGCCCTGCAGTACTTTTACCGGCTTTTGCGCGGCGAATTGCGATTAAAATATTTACGCTGTGCCCGCCTACGTCCATTTCAACGCCCAAACATTGTGAAGTACCAACAGTCATCATTTCGCCCGCGGCAATGGCAAGGCTCGGCGGCGTAATATCTGCCTCGTAGCCAAGTTTTGTAAGGTTGGTTGTGGCGTTTGCAGTCAGCATATTTGATAATTCGGAAATTGCACTGCGAGCAAGTTCGTCCATTTCTGCTACGGGCATTCCCATCATCATTGTTGAGGCGATAAATTTTGCCGTGTCTTCGTGCATATTGTAGACTACGCTGCCAATTAATTCTTTCTTGAAACTTACGCGCACTGCTACGCCTTCGTTTTCAACGTTCTTATCGTGCAAGTAAACTTTCGTGCGCTTCGGCGTAGGACAACCCAAAATCGGCATAACTGACATGAACGCCTCAATAAACGGATTAGCGAGTTTTACGTTCACAATTATTTCCCCTTCCGTACAGTCGACATTCAAGCAAAAATGTCGCTACAAAAATTTATGTAAAAATTCTATAAATCAAAATAAAATCCCTGCCAAATTCCAAAATTTTTTTCCGGCAGGGATTTTTTTATTTATCAACAAGTCGGCTTTTCTTTCTTTAAAAGAAATGAGCAAATGCTCTTCCCCATCGCATTTGCAAGCCTGGCAAAAGAAAGAATCTTTCGCCCGTCCGCCGCTTAAGTTACTGTACGCGCCTGGTTATGTGAGTTCCCAGGGGGAACACCAACTTTACCGTACGCTCTTAATTTTACCGTTCATTGAGCGGCAAAGGACGGGCGGCTAATTTTTTTCAAAAATTTTTTAGCGCATCCTGCGCGAATTGCGGCGTCCATCCGTGGACGCCGGGTTCTAGTTTACAAATAGCGTATCCAAATATAAGCCATTGAAATTATAATTGATAAAACCATTAGCGGGAACGCCGTTTTCATAAAGCTGATAAATGAAATTGGCTTGCCGCGCTGCGCCGCCATACTTGCTACAACAACATTTGCACTTGCGCCAATCAATGTACCGTTGCCGCCCAAGCACGCCCCCAACGCAAGGCTCCACCACATTGGCTCCAAATTCGATAAGCCCATTTCGCCCATATCTTTAATTAACGGTATCAATGTTGCGACGAACGGGATATTGTCAATGAAGGCAGACGCTATTGCACTCATCCACAAAATTAAAATCGCCGTCCAAGTTACATTGCCGTTTGTTACTTTTATTGCTTCAGCCGCCAACATTTTTATTACGCCTGTTTCAACCAACGCGCCGACAAGTACAAACAATCCTGCAAAGAAAAATATTGCAAGCCATTCAATTTTGCTCAAAACTTTGGCAATTTTTTCTTCGTCGTGGTGGTAAGTTAAAAGCAGTAAAAAGCCCGCGCCCGTAAGTGCCGCCGTTGCCGTGTCCAAATGTAACGCGCTGTGCATTACAAACATTGACATTGTAATTAACAAAACGAATAAGCATTTTTTCAAAAGTCCCGGATCTGTTATTTGGCTGTATTCGTTAAGTCTCATAACTTTATCTTGCAATTCGGGTTGAGTATGAAGTTTCGAGCCGTACATAAAAAGCATTATCGCAATAGTTACGATAAAAATTATTACTGCCGGAAGTGTCAAGTTGTAGATAAAATCCATAAAGCTTAAACCGACAGCCGAGCCTATCATAATATTTGGCGGATCCCCGACAAGTGTAGCGGTGCCGCCGATATTGGAGCTGATAATTTGCGCCATTAAAAACGGTTTTACGTCAACTTTCAGCTGCGCGGCAATGTTAAAAGTTACGGGAACTGTAAGCAAAACTGTTGTAACGTTATCGAGCAAGCCGGAACATACCGCGGTTAATGCACTAAGCGCGACCAAAAGTTTTACAGGTTGCGCTTTAACTTTTTTTGCCGCCCAAATTGCAAGGAAATTAAATAAGCCCGTTTCTGAGGTAATGTTTACTATTATCATCATTCCCATCAAAAGTCCGAGCGTGTTAAAATCTATGTGGTGAATCGCCGTTTCTTGTGAAATTATGCCGAAGATAATCATCAGCATTGCGCCGCAAATTCCAACAATGGTACGGTGCACTTTTTCTGAAATTATCAGCGCGTAGGCGGCAACAAAAATTATTACCGCTACCGTCGTCATATCCATTTAAAACTTCCTTTCAGTCAGTTTTTAGGGAATAGCCAATAGGGATAAGGGAGTAGTAATTAATTCCTATTCCCTATTCCCTATCCACTATTCCCTATTTTTTGTCAACGACAGTTATAGTAATTTTTTCGCCGTCGCGTTTAATTTTAAAACTGTAGTCTTTGACGCCGGACATTTCCAATTCCATTTTCAGTGCCAAAAGTTCCATACCGAGTTTTTCTGTTAAATCTTTAGTGAAGCCGGCTTTTGCCAAAGGTTCAGGCGGCGCGTCTGCTGAATCTGCAAGGCGGCGTTTTTCGGCTTTTTTTGCCGCGGTTAAAAGATGTGCCTCTACGGATTTTTCTTCCACGTAATTTTTTATCATATCTTTGTCGGTTAAGCCGCGTGGCGGTTTTTTCATCATTTTTAAAATCTCCTTTCAGTAGTTTTAGGAAACAAGAAACAGTTTTTAGGGAACAGATTGAAATTCCCTGTATCCTGTTTCCTATATCCTGTTTCCTATTCTTTTACTTTTTGCCAAGTGTCTTTCAAACTTACAACACGATTGAAAACCAACTTTTCGGGCGTAGTGTCGGGGTCTGTTACAAAATATCCAAGCCGCAAAAATTGAAAATGTGTACCTGCCGCTGTCAATTTTACGCTCGGTTCAATCAGTGCGTTTTCAATTACGATTAAAGAATTGGGATTTAACGCGCCGATAAAATCTTCAGGCAGGTTGCCTTTTTCGTCGGTAGTCAAAAGATAATCATACAGGCGAACTTCAGCTTGCAGGGCGTGTTGTGCGCTTACCCAATGAATAGTGCCTTTAATTTTTCTGTCGGCAGTTGCGCCGCCGCTCTTTGACGTCGGGTCAATCGTGCAATGCAATTCAATAACGTTACCTTCAGAATCTTTGATAACTTCTTCGCACTTGATAATATAGGCGTACTTTAAGCGAACTTCGCCGCCCGGTTTCAAGCGGAAAAACTTTTTGGGCGCGTCTTCCATAAAATCTTCGCGTTCAATGAAAATTTCCCGCGTGAATGGTACGTAACGGTTGCCGCCTCGCGCAGGGTGATTTTCTGCCAAAAGATATTCAGTTTCTGTAACATTGGTTAAAACAACTTTCAGCGGATTTAAAACCGCCATAACTCTGTTGGCATTTTGATTTAAATCTTCGCGTACGCAATGCTCCAACATTGCAACATCAACAAGGCTGTTACTTTTCGCCACGCCAATTTCATTACAAAAATTTCTGATAGCCGCAGGAGTAAAGCCGCGCCGCCTCATTCCTGAAAGTGTAGGCATTCTGGGGTCGTCCCAACCGCGCACGTGCTTTTCTTCGACAAGTTGTCTAAGTTTACGCTTGCTTGTAATTGTGTTTGTTAAATCAAGGCGGGCAAATTCAATTTGACGCGGGCGGTTATTCACGTCAAAGCCGAGTGAATCTAAAAGCCAATCATAAAAAGGGCGGTGGTCTTCAAATTCCAGCGTGCAAACTGAATGACTTATACCCTCGATAGCGTCTTCAAGCGGATGTGCAAAATCGTACATTGGATAAATCAGCCAATCGTCGCCGGTATGGTGGTGAGTTGTGCGGGTAATTCTGTAAATGACAGGATCGCGCATATTAATATTTGGCGAAGACATATCAATTTTGGCGCGCAAAACTTTTTCGCCGTCGGCAAATTCGCCCGCCTTCATACGTTCAAAAAGATTTAAATTTTCTTCGATGGAGCGGTTACGACAGGGACTTTCTTTGCCGCCTTCAGTTAAGGTG
>JAFSZS010000051.1 GCA_017455645.1 Selenomonadaceae bacterium
ATTTAGTAAACGCCGCAATTATGGCGGGGCGCACAAGGACGTGCGCCCGTCCGCGCAAATCGCCGGACGCGATTTCTGCGGACATGTTTTCTTTTTGTTACTTTTTCTTTTGCGCCAAAAGAAAAAGTAAATCCTTAAAAATTTAAAAATATATTAAACCTTGAATTAGTCAACACGCCCTAGCTACGTGAGAAATATTTAGGTACGGAGTATGTTGGAAAAAAAATTTAAAGTTATCGCGCCGTTTAATCCTACTGGCGACCAACCGCAGGCGATTGAAAAGCTTGCGGAGGGAGTTAAAGACGGACTTGCCGCGAAGGTTTTACTCGGTGCAACCGGTACCGGCAAAACCTACACCGTTGCAAAAGTCATTGAAAAAGTTCAACTGCCTACTTTGGTAATTGCGCATAACAAAACCTTAGCCGCGCAACTTGCCGCCGAATTTAAAAGCTTTTTCCCTGAAAATTACGTCGGCTACTTTGTCAGTGACTTTATAATTTTGGGGACGGTTTTATAACAGTGTCAACCGACAGAAAAATTAACATAGTGCTGATTTCATTAGTCACTTTGAACATATTTGAATGGGAATTTTACCTGATCTTGGACGATCTCAGATATCAAGATTTTTTGGGACAATGGAAATTATGTGCCTACACTCTGCGCGGCATAGATCCTTACCCGCTAATCGGCGCAGAAATTCCTGCCGTCGAAGAATTAGGTATAATTCCTGCCGGATGGGGAACTACGCCGCACGGATTGTTGCTCGGCAATTTATTCTACGCAGGATTTTTGGCAATGAGTATGGCGGCATTCATACCAAGTGAACCATATTCAATCCAAAAAGACCTTGACGCTTATCGCGAAATAAATTCAACACTTGAACCGGCAGAAATTTATTTTATCGTCATAAGCGTGGCATTTGTGTTAGTCACGGCGATAGTGATTTTTCAGACGTTCAAAACTTTTTCAAAAAGATTGGCGTGGACTTCGGCATTGCTTGCAATATTTTCAGCCGTGCAGCTGATACCGCTGAAAAATACCGGCAACGCCAGCGGAACAATTTGTTGCATGCTGATTTTAATTTCTTTTTTGCAAGAAAAATATCCAAAATTGTCGGGCGTACTTTTAGCCTTCGCAATGATCAAGCCGCAACTTGCATTGATATTCTGCTTGACGCTGTTGCTTATGCGGCGATTCAAAATACTTTTCACAGCGGCGGCGATTGACATAGCGGCGTGGTTAATTGTATCCTTTATGTTGCAGACAAGCCCGATGGTTTTGTTGCAAGAATTTTTGGCGACGGGCGCGGGCGGCGATAAAAGTTACGCGGGAATATTCACATTGTTCACGGCGTCCAACCACTCTTTGGCAATGGGACTCAGCATGTTGGCGGGAATAATTTATGTTTGTATCGGACACAAGCTTTTGAGCGACTGTAAAATCAGCGCGTTTAAATTTTTCCCTGCGTGCATTGCGGCAACGTTTTGGTGCTACTCTTTCTACAACGACTTCTACATTTTAATTTTACCGGCAATAGTGTGCGTCTACGCTATGATTGAGTCAAAGAAAATTTCAATACCGTTTGTCTCGGCGCTGTTTATGACGGTCGGAGTATTTTTGTGGATGTGGATTCTTTTTAACGGGATGATATCTGAAATTATTGGCGTCATAGATTGGAAGGCGCTGTTAAGCTTAACTACCGTGCAAGACTACGTGGTACATACTTGGATAGTGCGGACACTTTTTGAAGTCGGAGTAATTTTTATTGGATTTGACCTTTGCCGCCGATTGAGAAATATTTAAATTGAAAAAATATTTAGCTACGAAAAAATATTTAGGGCGTGTTGAATAACTCAAAAAACGTTGCAAATTTAGTAAACGCCGCAATTATGGCGGGGCGCACAAGGACGTGCGCCCGTCCGCGCAAATCGCCGGACGCGATTTCTGCGGACATGTTTTCTTTTTGTTACTTTTTCTTTTGCGCCAAAAGAAAAGTATATCTAAAAAAATTTTTAAAAACTCCATAAACTGGATTTAATCAACACGCTCTAATTAAAATTTTTATTACGCTTAAATTTTTTACGCGCTTACTTCAACTCAACGAATTTGACATCGCCGTTATGCTCTTTCAAAACGTCCCTTGCAAAATCGCCGGCATGCTGCGCCATAATCGCTTCGTGGAAAAAGAATTTGGCGGGTTTGTCCTGCGGCGCGTACTTTGAACCGTAACCCGGCACCAATCTGTTATTCCAAAGGTCAAGCACTTGCTCCCTTGTCAATTCCATATTGGATTCCATTACCGCAAAATCGCCGTCGGGTCTTTTGGCGTAGTAAACATAAGCCTGCGCGCCGCCTGAAATGCCGTCCAACTCTTCATCGCTCATAACTTCTTCATTCATAATTTTTCTGCTGACATCTTTTTATCCTCCAGTAATTTTTTTATTTGTCTTGACATACGCGGCGGGATAAAAAGCATTACAAGAAAAATTTTTTCATCAAACCGGCTTGAAATTATTTTTCGTCGAACGGTTGAGTTAAAGTTTCGTCGGAATTGGTAGCGTCACTCTTCGCGTTTGAATTTGTATTTTGCAATGAACTTTCAAACCTTTCGCCGTCCGCGTAGACAAGAGAAATGTCCGACTCTTTCAGCGCTTTCGGCGAAGATTTACCCTCTTCAACGGCGATAACGTAGCGCGTAGTTTCAATGTTGACCGGCACGCCGATAGCTTTTTCCATTCTTGCCTTGCTGACATTGTAGTTATACAGCGCGTTGTTGTAGTTACTTCTAGCCTCCGTCAAATGCCGTTGCGCCTCCATGACATTTAAGTTTGTATCGACGCCTTCAGTGTAACGAACCTGCGATATCGCGTAGGAAGTTTCGGCGTCTTTAACGGTATTGGCGGCAATGAGAATATTTTTTTCAGCCGTCAAAAGATCAATGTACGCGTTGTGAACGTCAAGTTTAATGTTGTCGATTTGCTGAATTTTTTGCGATTCGGCTTTACGTTTGGCGGCTTTAGCATCATTGACCTGCGCGGCGGTAATGCCGTTGTCAAAAATATTCCAATCCATAGTTACGCCGATTTGCCAATATTCCGAAGTATGATCCGATTTAAACCATTTTTCACCTGTCGTATATCCTGCGGCGCGCGCACTTATTGAAGGACGATAACCGGCTTTTGTTGCGCCTACTTGAGCCTTTGCCTGCTTAATCTGATAATCTGCGGCAATTCCTTCGGGACGGTGCGCCAATGCGTATTGCAGGCATTCATTTTCGTCCAATTCGTAAGGCGTATCGTCCAACGTTTCATTCGTGACCAAAACCGTGTCGACCGGCAGACCGATAATGTTGTTAAGCGTTGCAACTGCCGATTCGTAATTTCCCCACGCCGAATTTAATTGCTGTTTATAGTTGGCAAGTTGCACTGAAGTTTCAAGCACATCAGCCTTTGCAACGGTTCCCACTTCATACTGAATTTGAACGTTGTCCAAGTGACTTTGCAACACGTTTACCGCCTCTTGCTGAACTTTTATATTTTCATTGTACTGCAAGACGCGAAAATAAGCCTCTGCCGCCTGATAGCGGGTATTTTGCCTTGTGTACTCCAAAGCCATATCGGCGTAATTTAAAGCGTAACCTGCCGCCTCAATTTGATTTTCCAATCTGCCGCCGGTGTACAAAGGCATTGACAGCGAAAAGTTATGAGAAGTTTCGGTGTGGTACGGCGGATTAGGTTCTAGATCTCGACCCTCTAAATATTTTTCTTCAAATTCGCCGTTACCGTAATAAGGATGATATTCCGCATAATAATCCTGCCGATCTCTGTAATACCTGCCGCCGATATAACCCGCCTGCGCCGACCAATTCAATCTTAAACCTGCCTGCCTGCGTGTTGCCGATAAATTCCACCGCGCAGATTCGCGATCTTCTTTTGACTGCACTATTGCCTGATTATTTGCCAACGCCAAGTCTATCGCCTTATCCAATGACATCGTGACACTGTCGGCGGCGGAAACCGTTACACCGTGTCCGAACAAGGAAAGTGCACATAGTATCGCGGCTATTTTTCTCTTCCCCAACAGTCATCGTCCTTTCAAAATTTTATTTGCGAATTTAGTTTTCTTAATCTGATTTTTTTCTGAAAGTAATTTTAACACAATGCAGAAAAAAATCAATTTGTTTTGCAAAAAAAAATAGTCCGTGCAATTCCTACACGAACCACTGAAAACTTTGTACGTCGACAGCTATTAAGCTGAATTAATTTCAAAAGTTAAAGTTACTGATTAAGTGAAGTTAAAGTTGCTTGTTGAGTGAAGTTAAAACTTTTAATTGAGTGAAGTTAAAGTTACTGATTAAGTGAAATTAAATTTATTCGTTGAGTGAGCGAATGGGAGAAATTCTTGCGCCTTTGAAGGTAAATTCAAGCGCCAAACCTTTTTTGTCGACTTGATAAACCCAAACGCCGTCGGCAATAATTTTTGCATCGGCAACCGCGCCGCCTGACACTCCGTCCGTCGCCGCCGCAGTAGCTTCAGTGCCAAATTTAATGTTGCCGGAAATAAATCTGTCCCACGCCTTCTTATTTTGAATTATGAAAAGCAAGTCGTATTCCTTCGCGCCGATATTCAAGCCTATTGTAATTTCGCTCATTTTCACGTAAATTTTTTCGCCGGTTTCATTGTTTACGGCAATGCCGCGACCGCGATCCGAACCCCAAAAACCCAATTTCACGCTGGAACTGCTGATCGTCGAATAGGCGTAGGCTTTTTCCATTTCGTAGCGTGACGCTGGGTAGGCTTTGTACATACGCTCAAGAACTTCGGTGGACATTCTGTTAAGTTTGGCGCGCGTTTCGTCCGGCGTCTCTTTTGCAAATGCCGTAGTTGACAGCGCCGCAAGTATGACAAGCGTCACCAAAATTAATTTTGCCCAAAAGGTTTTTGCAGATAAATTTACAGCCATAACTCACACTTCCTTTCATTTAATGCGTAAGGCGTAATGGAATTAAGAATTAAAAATTAAAAATTAAAAATTCTGTTCCCTAATCCCTCTTCACTCTTCCCTGTTCCCTAATCAAAATAATTAATTTTCATGGCACCTTTAAGCCGCGCCAAAACTTCAGCCGCCTTACTTCTTGCCGCCGCCGTACCGTCTTTTAAAATTTTTAAAACTTCGTCGGGTTGACTTTCATACTCTGCGCGACGCTTTCTAATCGGCGTCAAAACTTCTTCCAACACTTCAAGCAGGAACCTTTTAACCTTAACGTCACCCAAGCCGCCGCGTTGGTAATGCTCTTTCATTTCGGCAACGGTAGCTTTATCGGTGCAAAAAGCGTCAAGGTACGTGAAAACTACGTTGCCTTCGACGTGACCGGGATCGCTAACCTTAATGTGCAACGGGTCCGTGTACATTTCCTTAACCTTCGCGGCAACGGTAGCCGAATCGTCACTAAGATAAATGCAGTTACCGAGCGACTTACTCATTTTAGCTTTACCGTCAATGCCTGGCAAACGGCGGCAGACTTGATTTTCCGGCAGTAAGATATCGGGCAGGGTTAAAACTTCGCCGTAAATTTCATTTATCTTGCGAACAATTTCGCGCGTCTGTTCAAGCATTGGAATTTGGTCTTCACCGACCGGCACAATGTTTGCGTCAAATGCCGTAATATCCGCCGCTTGACTTACGGGGTAGCACAAAAATCCTGCGGGTATGCTGGATTCAAAACCTCTCATTGCAATTTCATTTTTGACTGTAGGATTTCTTTCAAGCCGCGATACCGTGACGACGTTTAAGTAGTACGCCGTCAACTCGAAAAGCTCTGCAACCTGCGATTGAATGAACAGCGTAGACTTAGCGGGGTCAAGTCCTACGGCAAGGTAGTCAAGCGCCACGTTCAAGACATTTTCACGAACTTTGGCGGGATTGTCGGCGTTATCGGTTAAAGCCTGCGCGTCAGCTATCATTATAAAAATTTTGTCGAAGTTGCCGGAGTTTTGAAGGCGTACTCTTTCACGCAAACTGCCGACGTAATGTCCCAAGTGCAACTTGCCGGTCGGTCTGTCGCCTGTCAAAATTGTTTTCACTGTATCAGTCCTTTCTGGTATCTAGGGCGTGTTGATTAATTCAAACATTAATAAATTTTTAAGTTTTTTAGATATACTTTTCTTTTGGCGCAAAAGAAAAGTATCAAAAGAAAACATGTCCGCAGCATTCGCGTCACGCTCATGGTGCGGACGGGGCGCGCG